>PXEJ01000333.1 GCA_003566215.1 Cyanobacteria bacterium T3Sed10_376R1m
TGATTGGCGGAAATTTTACCGTTAGTTTTTTCGGCGACGTAGTCGGGTAAATAGCTGTGAGTGTAACCAAATACTGAGTCTTTGGCAAATTCTGTTTCGTGAACGGGAGTGGGTACTACGTCTATGATTAAATAATGGGTGGCGTTGATGGTTATTCTGCCTCCTTCAAAAAAGGCGGGGATGAGAAAATGGGCATCAAATTTCCCTAATTCTTGGGCGATTACGTCTGTTTCTACGGGGTAGTGTCCTCTTAGGGTTGAGTCTGAGCGACTGACTATGACAAATTCTTGGATTTTTTCAAGGGCGATCGCACTTCGTAAATTACGACAGACTTCCCTTGTGATTTCTTCTGCTTTTTGGGGGGTTAATGCCCTAGTATTGGTTAAAATAAAAAAAATAGGACTTTCATCCCGTAAGCCTTCTCTGAGGGTTTCTAAATCCCATTGCATTAATAATAAACAACTATGGACTGTTTGAGAACCAGTGGGATCATCATCTAATACAATTATTTTTGGTTGTTGATTCATTTTTGCCAGAATTAAGTTTTAGGGAAGGATTTGGTCTAGTTTTATTTTTAATGGTCAATGGTTAATTGTCAATTATTCTTTTAAAACATAGCCTACTCCTCTGACAGTTTGAATTAGTCTTTTTTCTTTATTGGCTTCTAATTTTAAACGCAGGTAACGTACGTAAACTTCAATGATGTTTGAGTCACCACTAAAATCATAACCCCAAACTTTTTCTAAAATTTTGTCACGGTTGAGAACTTGACGGGGATGGGAAATAAGATATTCTAGTAAGTCATATTCTGTGGCGGTTAGTTCAATATTGCGATCGCCTCTTTTGATTTCTCTAGTACGCCGATTTAAGCTAAGATCGAGAAAATTGAGTTGATCTGGGTCTTCTTCTGTAGTACGTCTTAAGTTAGCCTTTAAACGATTAAATAGTTCTTCTTTACTAAAGGGTTTTACTATGTAGTCATCGGCACCAGCATCTAATCCCGCCACTCTATACTCAATGTCATCCTTTGTCACTAATAAGATAATGGCAACCTTATCTCCTTTCAACCTTAGCCGACGAGAAACTTCTAACCCGTTAAGTTTGGGCAACTCCCTGTCTAACAAAATCAAGTCTGGATGAATTTCCCTTGCTAGGGTTAGGCCATTAATACCATCATTAGCAACAATTACTTCATGACCTTCATATTGCAATTCTTGTTCTAAAAAATTACTTAGTTTGTGGTCATTTTCTACAATCAAAATTTTACTCATAACTAAATTATGACTTAAGATTGTTTTATCTTATAACAATTTTATGATACTTTACTATAAATTTATTCTCAATCTTATCCAAAAATAATCAAGTTAATGCTTATCAAAATAATTCTCAAACTCTTTGTTTTTGGTATATTAATTAATCTGTTTTTCTATTTAAATCCCCCATTAGCCTTGGCAGAAAATTTAGAAAATCGTCTTAATAGTTATCCTAATTGGAATCATCAATTATCTTTGCCTAAGCCTGAACAAGATTTAGTTTATCCTCAATGGTTTGAAGGAAAATGGCAAGTTACTAACATTTTAAAAGAGCAAATTGCACCGTTTTCTCCTCAGTTTGAAACTCCCGGGTTTTCTGCTAATGCTCAGTATCTTGATCAAGAGGTTATTTTTCCTGTCCAATTTATTTCCAGGTCACTTGTCTCTCAAAATAATCGGTTTGTTCCTAGTAAGGTGGACCGTACTAAAATCATTATAGCTGATCGTCAATTTAATGGAAGTGCGATCGCCCTTGCATATTTAGGAGAGAAAAACGTAAAAAATGTCACCATAAATCAGAATAATTCAACGGAACAAATTACTAAATTTGGAGAAGACAATGAGCTAATTTCAACTATCATTGGCAGAAGACAAGAAAATATATCAGAAAAAGAATTTATTACCAGTGAAATGACTAGACAGTTTTTTCGTAGGGTGGGAAATATTTATTTGAACTTAGTTGAAACTACCACTAAATATAAATTAGTTGACCCTAATTATATTCAAGCAGAACAAGTAACGGCTGTTTATTTATCACCTCAAGATCCTGATTATTTCATTGCCTTTGATAAACCTGTTGCCCTTTATTCCTATAAATTAAATTTACATAAACTTACCACAAAAGATAATTAATTATCCTGATGCCTAAGGGTATTTTAGGCTTGAGTTTGAAATTAGTGTACACCTCCTCAAACCTTCTGGATAGTTTTAACTTGTGGAATTAGTATTATTACTTTGATTAGGTAAATGAGTTATTTTGGCTAGGGCAGATAAAGTGATTTTTTCTTCTTGATAGTTTAGATTATTAACATCTAAAGAAATACCGTCAATAACAAAATGATTTAGATTAAAAATAAAAGATATTTGAGAGATTAAAGCATCAATGACCATAGGAGATAAATTTTTCCCTTGAGTACATTCTAAATCTTCTAAAAAAATTCCCGTTCCACTATTACAAATAACAGGTTTAAATACTAGACAAATAGTTTCAATAGTATTTCTGTTTTCAAGATACAATTTAGCTTCAACCTGAACTCTTTTTTCCCCAAAAATACGACAGCTAACCCCATTAAATTTAACGGCAACCGGGTCACCATTGATATTAATATAATATTGATGTTCACTTTCATTAAGATAAGCTAAATTAAGTGCAGTTTCAATATCTCGTTCATTTAAAACAATACAGGCTTTACCTTGACTCGGTTGAGTTAACTGAATGTTGCCCATTAACGCCTTGATAGGATTAACCCCGATTTCATTAAGGCTAATATTCATCTGTTCTAAACTTAAACCCCTACGCATAATTAAACCATGACCATCAATGATAATAGATTCTAAGATTCCTTTTTTTAGACTTTTTCTGTCAATTTTGACACTGACATTTAGTTTTTGTGCCTCTTGTACCTGACTTTTGAATGCCTTTTCGGCTATCCTATTAATGGTTGTTTCTCCTAAATGGTCTAATTTTTTTAGTATCATTGATTTTATAGTTTTTTAGCTGAATTTTTAGTCAAATAATTAAGTATTGTAACGCTATTCTTATATATTTCTGTCGTAATATGAGAAATTTTCTTGTTGACAAGGTATAATGTAAACTAATATTAAGTGTTATTTAAAATAATTAAGTATAAATACTTATATTTTTTACTATGACGATCCGTATTGCTATTATTTATGATTAAAAATATTGACAAAAGTATAGTTACAAAAAACAGGTTTTTTGCTAATTATGTGGGGAGTGCGCTACTGTTATCTATTATTTTAGTAGGTTGTCAGTCTAATTCCTTCGTTATTGATCCTATTGATAATAGCTCAAATTCGTCTGGAAATGAGGACAGCTTTCTGATTAATGAGTTACCCATTAGCGCAAAAACGGTAATTAATGGAGAACAAATTGATCTAGAAGTAGCGTTAACCCCTGAAGCTCAGGGTTTAGGGTTAATGTATCGGGATTATTTGCCTCCTAATAGGGGTATGTTATTTCCTTTTGAGTTTCCCCGCCGTGCCAGTTTTTGGATGAAAAATGTGACTATTCCTCTAGATATGATTTTTTTGTACCAAGGGGAAGTTAAGTTTATCGAAGAAAATGTTCCTCCCTGTGAAATTGATCCTTGTCCTATTTATGGTGATGATCAAATTGTTGATCAGGTGCTAGAATTGGCTGGAGGTAGGGTTGCACAGTTAAATATTAGTAAGGGCGATCGCATTGAAATCGAGTTTTTTGATTCTCAAGGGGAAAAATAGCTATACTTTTGTAACGAGTTATACATAAATCTTGTTAAATAGTGTATAATGTATTTTCTAAAAGTTCGCTCTATTGACTTTATCAGATATAAAAAACAATCAGACAATCTCAATAAAAAAAAAAGATTCTAAGTTTGTGACACTGACTTATAAATCAATAAGTTTTGTGACCAAAATAAACCAGATTTAATTAATAGGGCTATCTTAGTAATTCGATCAATTTTTCTCTGGATCATCTTTAAGGATAGAGTACAGGGTTAAAAATATCTACAAAAAAGTTAATTTTTCTTTAAAATTTGCTGACAGTCTATTACAAATGTGAGGAAGAAAATTAATTAGTCAAGAAAATAATTGATTAGTTAAATAAAACTTAAGTTTTGGAGAAGTTATTGCTTATTCTGTTAAGATGATCGCTAATACTTTTAAGTGATAATCAACAGGTTTTGTAGTTGTGTGAGACTTACTTATTCTGGGAACTCAATTAAGGATTTAAGTAAGTATATAGGAGTGAAATAATCTTTTAGCTAAATAAAATTAAACAAGCTTTTTTGTCTTGTATTAGTTTTTTTTCATCATTCTCAATTTTAATTACCATTTTAAATTTAAACTTTTTTTAAATCTTTTTGAATACAATTAATTATGCCACCTATAACTTATTCCCATTTTATTCAGTTCTTAAAGGAAGAAATTAATCTTCCTCAAGACTCTATTACCGTTGCTAGACGTTCAGTCCAGCAAAATACTGAGTTAATTCCGATTGTTTTATGGCAATATGGATTAATAACCATTGAACAATTAGATCGTATTTATGACTGGTTAGAAAGTTACTAGATAAATTAAGTTTTAAATCTCTTTTTTTAAAGATATTATCTCTTGTAAAATAGGAGATAAATTATTATTTAGCTCTCCCTTTAACATCAAATCAGCATAGGTATCTGCTTCTATAACTAACAAATTTTCTCGTAATTTATTCATGGAAAAATTTTTCAATTCAGGATTTAAATTTTGTAATTGGGTAATTTTTTCTTGAATGCTATTTAATTGTCCTTGGATAAGATTTTTCTCGTAGTTGTAAAAATCTGGTTCAATTTCGGGAACTGTATTAATGGGAATATCCTTCATGTAAGCTAAAACTTTATTTAAAGCTGTTCGTCTAGCGAGTAACTCTGAGTAATCTTGCTTAACAGTTTGATTGCCGATTAAATTTAGTTTTTCCAAGAAAGGTTTGGTAGTTAATCCCTGTACTAATAAAGTAAATAAAACTACTCCAAAAACTGTTTCAATTACTTGCGATCGCTCGGACAAAATAACTGGTACGCTAAGGGCTAAAGCCACAGAAACAGAACCCCTTAACCCCCCCCACCAAAGAATAAGTTGTTCTTGCCATGTAATGTTATCAATAGTAATTAAATTACTAATACTACAAAGCAGAAAAACACCAATAAAACGACTAGCCACAAGGGAAATAATTGCGATTAAAATTAGGTTCCAACTGTTTAATAAACTAGGAAAATCAATTTGATCTCCGATGAGTAAAAATACAATAGAATTAACAAAAAAGGCTAAAAATTCCCAAAACTCTGACACACTTAGACGGGTGCGAGGATTCATCCCAATTCTTGAGCCAAAGTTACCTAAAATTAAACCCACAGTCACTACGCCAATTACTCCAGATCCCCCTAACTTTTCTGTGATTAAATAAGTACCATAAGCGGATACTAATGTTAGTGATTGTTCGACTAAAGGTAGATCAAATCTTTGGGTTAAGTAGGATATGCCAAAACCAATAAGAAAACCAACTCCCACCCCAACTCCCACAAATGTGCCAAATTTAACAATGGAGTCGGTTAAAGATAATTCACTTGTACCCAAGGGAATACCCACTAATAAAACAAAGGCAACTACCGCTACTCCGTCATTGAATAGACTTTCTCCTTCCATGATAGTGGTTAGTTTTTTTCCTGTTCCTAATTCTCGAAATAAGGCAATAACAGAAACTGGGTCACTAGCGGATAAACTTGCACCTACCAATAGAGCAATGCTTAGGGGGAGTAGGGTAAATTTACTTAAAGCAAGGGAAACCCCTGCCACAGAGATTATTACTCCAAAGATAGCTAATAGAATAATGGGGGTTAAATTTTCTTGTAAGTCCTTCCATTTTATATTCCATGCCGCTTCAAAAAGTAGGGGTGGTAAAAATATTTCTAAGATTAACTCTGGGGATAGGTTAACCAATCTAATATCAACTAATGCTAATCCTAACCCGACTATTACTAATAGTAGTGTGTAGGGTATTTGTTTAAACCAAATAAATACACGGGAAATTGTCGCAACGGCAAGGGAAACGGATAAAACAATTAAAAATTGTTCTAAGTTTGCCTCTATAGAAATTTCAGCTATGGATGATTCTACGCTCATTAATATCATTAATTTTTGTCCACTTCATGATAGTTCTATCTTGATTTTTTAGTTTAAGGTATTATTTGAACTCTTAGGCAAAAAGTCTTTTGATGACGGGGTGAGTTGTTGGCAGATAGATTAGGGAAATTGCTTTAAGTAAAAAAGAAGTGTTACTCTTAATCAAGTTATAAATTATGGAATGGTAAAAAATAAATACCCGTGAAAGGCTTTTTTTTAAGTGATAACTTTATTTATATAATTAAACGATTGTCTCAAGGTTTATTAACTTTGTTACTTGCTTCAATTCTTAGTTTTACTATTATTCAGTTAGCCCCCGGAGATGTTTTAGATAATTATCGTCTAGATCCAACTATTTCTCCTGAAACTATTGATGATTTGACCATTCGCTTCGGATTGGATAAGTCACCCATAGAACAATATTGGTCTTGGTTAAAGCAAGTCGTTACCAAATTTGATTTTGGCTTAAGTCGAGCTTATTCTCGCCCTGTTTCTTCTTTAATTTTAGAAAGAATCCCTGCTACTTTGCTACTTGCGATCGCATCTATCATCGTTACATGGGCGATCGCACTTCCCCTTGGTATTATTAGTGCCGTCAAACAAAACACCAACACAGACAGATTTTTAAGAGTCATGAGTTACTTTGGACAAGGCTTCCCCAGCTTCATCACCGCCTTAATCTTATTAGTAATAGCCCAAAATCTGTCCCCCCTATTTCCCGTAGGAGGTATGACAAGCATTAACCACTATCAATTCTCCCTAACAGGCAAAATATTAGACATTGGTTGGCACATGATACTACCCACCATCGCCCTGAGTATCACAAGCTTTGCAGGGCTACAACGGCTCACCAGAGGGCAACTCCTAGACGTATTAAGACAAGACTACATCCAAACCGCCAGAGCAAAAGGATTGCCAGAAAACAAGGTACTATACGTTCATGCCCTACGCAACGCCATAAACCCCCTAATAACCCTTCTTGGCTTTGAATTTGCTAGTCTCTTAAGCGGTGCATTCATCGCCGAATTTTTCTTTAACTGGCCCGGCTTAGGACGTTTAATCCTACAAGCAGTACAAGCCCAAGACTTATTCCTCGTAATGGCAAGTTTAATGATGGGTGCAACCATGCTAATCGTAGGAAATCTAGTGGCCGACTTAATTCTAAAAGTAGTTGACCCACGTATCAAACTAGAAAACCTAGAATAGGTTAATCCTCAAACTTATAACCAACCCCCACCACAGTCTTCAAAAAAATAGGCTGTGCAGGATTAACCTCAATTTTTTTACGTAAACGGCGAATGTGAGTATCCACCACCCTCTCATCCCCAAAAAAATCCCCTCCCCAAAGTTTATCAATTAACTGAGTCCGACTCCAAACCTTACCCGGATAACTAACAAAAGCAGAAAGTAAATTAAACTCTAGCGCAGTCAAATCCAACTCCTCTTGTTTTTCCCCATCCAATAGTTCGCCTTCTTTTCCGCCAGCCCATCGGCGCATACCTTGAACGTCCTCCA
>PXEJ01000357.1 GCA_003566215.1 Cyanobacteria bacterium T3Sed10_376R1m
AACCATTTAGCGTGTTGATTGAACATCGAGTCAATGACATGGGCAAAGGCTTCGTAGGTATGAAATAAACCATGTCTGCCTGTTAATAAATAGGTTTCGAGCCAACCTTCGAGGGTATGCTCACTCAACATTTCCATTACCCTACCATCGGGAGAAAGTTCCCCACCGTCTTCATCTTCGGGTAAATAATCTGCCATCCAAACTTTTTTAGATACCTCATAGATAGGGTTGAGACGGTTAGAAGCGGTTTCATCAGGACCAAACACTCTAAAGGTATTCATGTTACGCGCCATCACATCACGCAAAAAATAGCCCATAACTTTGGTTGTTTCTACTTCAATTTTACCCGGTTCAGTGATTTGAAGGGCATATTTAGGATCTTTGAAGTCGGGCATATTTAAATCTTTGCGCAGTAAACCACCATTAGTGATGGGATTCGCACTCATCCTGCGATCGCCCTTCGGTGCTAACTCTTGCAATTCGGGGATCAAAGTACCATTTTCATCGAACAATTCTTCGGGTTTATAACCTTTCATCCACTCCTCTAAAAGACGTAAATGTTCGGTGTTAGTGTGCATTTTACCCATGGGGACTTGGTGCGATCGCCAAAAACCTTCAACCTTATGACCATCCACATTTTTAGGTCCAGTCCAACCCTTAGGAGACCTAAACACAATCATAGGCCAACGGGGACGTTTTGCTACTCCAGTTCTACGAGCTTCTTCTTGAATTGCCCGAATTTTTTGCACACAATCTTCCAACGTACTAGCCATTTTTTGGTGCATAATTTCAGGATCATCTCCTTCCACAAAATAAGGCTCATAACCATAACCCACAAACAAAGCCTCTAACTCCTCATGGGAAATACGGGACAAAATAGTTGGGTTAGCAATCTTATAACCGTTTAGGTGTAAAATCGGTAACACCGCCCCATCACGAATAGGATTGATAAACTTATTAGAATGCCAAGAAGTCGCCAAAGGACCAGTTTCTGACTCCCCATCACCTACCATTACCACGGAGATCAAATCTGGGTTATCTAAAATTGAACCGTAGGCGTGGGAAAGGCTATAACCCAACTCTCCCCCCTCATGAATCGAGCCGGGGGTTTCAGGGGTAACATGACTGCCAATATGTCCGGGGAAAGAAAATTGTTTAAAAAACTTACCCATTCCTTCCTCATCCATACTTTTATCAGGATAAATTTCAGAATAAGTCCCCTCAAGATATACAGGTCCAAGAATACCGGGTGCGCCATGACCAGGACCTGCTAAATAGATCATATTTAGATCATATTTCTTGATTAGCCTATTCAGATGTACATAAACGAAACTTAACCCCGGACTAGAGCCCCAATGCCCTAATAATCTGTACTTAATATCTTCGGGTTTAAGAGTTTCTTTGAGTAGGGGATTACTACGTAGATAAATCATCCCCACCGCTAAATAATTACAAGCACGCCAATAGGCATCTATTTTGTGTAGTTCTTCCATACCAAGAGTTAGGGATTCTTTGATTGGTTGTGTAGATGTTTGAACCATAATTGCAACATAGCCTCAATATTTGCCTTCAGTCTAACACTGGTATTTTTTTCATTCAATATTTTTACTATTATTTAACGTTTGGTTTTTACCAATGACATTGTTCCGTATTGATTACTTACAACTTGAATTTGTTAACCTTGATGGTGAATAGTATTTTTTAGATCTAATAATAACCAATGCGCCCAATATATTTAGATTGTCATGCTACAACTCCGATGGATCAAAGAGTATTGGCACAAATGCTTCCTTTTTTTTCTGAGTATTTTGGCAATGCTTCTAGTGTGGGACATCTTTACGGTTGGGAAGCTCAGGCGGGGATAAAACAAGCTCGGGAGATAATTGCGATCGCAATTAATGCTAAGGAAACAGAAATTATTTTTACCAGTGGTGCAACGGAAGCCAACAATCTCGCAATAAAGGGAGTTGCAGAGGCTTATTTTGATAAAGGTAAACATATTATTAGCGTACAAACTGAACACAAAGCAGTAATTGAACCCTGTGAATACTTACAGGAGTTGGGGTTTGAGGTAACATTTTTACCAGTGGCAGAAAATGGGTTACTATCTTTGGATTTACTTCGCAACTCCATCAGAGATGACACTATTTTAGTTTCTGTGATGGCTGCTAATAATGAGATCGGCGTTTTACAACCCATAGGGAAAATTGGTCAAATTTGCCATGAAAGAGAAGTTCTTTTTCACACCGACTGCGCCCAAGCTATTGGCAAAATTCCCCTAGACGTGGAGTCCATGAATATTGATTTAATGTCTTTAACCGCCCACAAAATTTATGGTCCAAAAGGAGTAGGAGCTTTGTATGTACGTCGTCGTAACCCCAGAGTTAGATTAGCATCTCAAATTCAAGGGGGAGGACAAGAAAAAAAATTGCGATCTGGAACTCTTTGTACTCCTAATATTGTTGGGTTTGGGAAAGCAGTGGAAATTGCGATCGCACTTATGGAGACAGATAACGAAAAACAAAAAAAATTAAGAAATTACCTTTGGAATCAACTAAAAAACCTAGAAGGAGTCAAATTAAATGGAGACTTAAAGCAAAGATTAGCAGGGAACCTAAACATTAGTATTCAAGGGGTTGATGGTTCAGCCCTACTACTTGCATTACAACCCGTAGTCGCAGTGTCATCAGGATCAGCCTGTACCTCAGAATCCACCAAACCATCCCATGTCTTAACCGCTTTAGGACATTCTAAATCCCTAGCACAAGCTTCCCTGCGTTTTGGGATAGGACGCTTTAACACCCTCACAGAAATAGAAACAGTAGCACAAGAAACTAAAAAAGCTATTATCGCCCTAAGAAACTTTCACTAAATTGTGGGTTTAAAATTACAATCCCTCAGCCAAACCCTTACCGCCTCCCCAATTATCCCATTAGTCGTATCAAGGGGAGGAGAAGAAGGACGAGTCTTATTTTCTACACCCAAACGACTTAATAACATCACCATTTGCCAACCATCAGAAGTGGGAGTCAATAATAACCAATGATAATTTTCTGTTTCTTGAATAGTAATCTTATTTAAATAATGTCTCTCCATAGTAGTAAAAAATACCTGTTCAATTTCTGAAACCTTTTCACTTTTATATTGCCTTTGTTCTAAAGGTAACTTTTCAAACTCTGGCTGATTAGCAGTAATAATATATATTGGCAAAGACTCAAAATTTTCGCCCCTACGTTTAGATTTTTGAATAACCCGATTACCATAATCACTAATATCTTTGACTAAAAGATTACTTAATTCCGTTAGAGAATAATTACATTGATTTATATGCTCAGGTGAATGATTTGCCAAAGTTAAAGGTTGATAAGAGAGAAAAGTAAATAAACTAATATTTACAAGATTTTTCCAAAAGTTAAACATAATTAATCTGTAAGGGTGACTTTTGCTCCAATGAACGAAATACTGTTGGTCTTCACAATGTTATAATGGTGAAGTCTAGCTGTTAATTATTACTTGTTTGATGACTTCTAATTCTGACTTTCTCGATCATCTAAATTCTGCTCAACGTCAAGGGGTAGAACACTTTAACGGTCCTTTATTAGTAGTCGCCGGGGCTGGTTCAGGAAAAACCAGGGCGCTAACCTATCGTATCGCAAATTTAATTAGAACTCACCAAGTAGCTCCAGAAAATATTTTAGCGGTGACTTTTACTAATAAAGCGGCAAAGGAGATGAAAGAGAGAATTGAATTAATTTTTGCCCAACACATGGCAGAAAAAAAACATGGTAAACCATTAGAATCTTTAACACAATTAGAGCAAAAAAATATTAAATCAAAGGTTTATCGCAACACTATAAAACCTTTGTGGGTAGGAACTTTTCATAGTCTTTGTGCCAAAATTTTACGATTTGATATTAATAAATATCAAGATGAAAAAGGACGCACATGGCAACGAAATTTTACAATCCTTGATGAATCAGATGTTCAAAGTTTGGTTAAACAAATTGTCACCAAAAAACTTAACCTTGATGATAAAAAATTTGACCCTAAAAAAATGCGTTATAGCATTAGTAATGCCAAAAATTTAGGTTTATCCCCCGGGCAATATGCCATTGAAAGACAAGATTATAAGGGTAGAGTATTAGCAGAAATTTATGAAGAATATCAAAACGAACTATCTAAAAATAATGCCTTAGACTTTGATGATTTACTATTAATTCCTGTTAGAATATTTCAACAAAATGAATCTATTTTAGGTTATTGGCATCAACAATTTAGACATATTTTAGTAGATGAATATCAAGATACTAACCAAATTCAATATCAATTAATTCAACTTTTAGCTACTAATAATGAACCAAATAAAAAAGAGTGGAATTGGCAAAATCGCTCTATTTTTGTGGTAGGTGATGCAGATCAATCTATCTACTCTTTTCGCATGGCAGATTTTACTATTTTGTTAAATTTTCAGCAAGATTTTGGTGATAATTTAGACGATGATGATACTCGTACTATGGTTAAGCTAGAGGAAAATTATCGTTCTAGGGAAAATATTTTACAAGCGGCTAATTGTTTGATTGAGAATAATAGTCAAAGGATTGATAAAGTTTTACGTCCTACCCGTGGTGTGGGGGAAAATATTTACTGCTATCGGGGAGATAATGAGAGAGAAGAGGCTTCTTTTGTTATCAGAAAAATTGAAAAGATGGTAAAAAATAACCCTGATTTAGATTGGGGTAAATTTGCTATTTTATACAGGATTAATTCTCAATCAAGGGCTTTTGAAGATGAGTTGATTAGAAAAAATATTCCCTACACAATTGTGGGAGGATTTAAGTTTTATGAAAGAAAGGAAATTAAGGATGCTTTGGGTTATTTGAGGGTAATTGTTAATCCTGCCGATACGGTTAGTTTACTAAGGGTTATTAATACTCCCCGTCGTGGTATTGGTAAGACTACCATTGAGAATTTGGTAACTGCTTCTCAGGAGTTAAATATACCTTTGTGGGAAATTATTAGTGATCAAACTTCTGTTAACACCATCGCCGGAAGGGCGGCGAAAAGGGTGAGTGAGTTTGCCTCAATTATTTCTAGTTGTCAGGAGAAAGTTAAGGAGGCTTCGGCGGTGGAAATTTTGGAAGAAGTTTTGCAAACTTCAGGCTATTTGCAGGATTTGAAGGAGCAAGGCACCGATGAATCGGAAAATCGCCAAGAAAACCTTAATGAGCTAATGAATGCGGTGTTACAGTTTCAAGAAGATAATGAGGATGCTAGTTTAGAGGGTTTTTTGAGTAATGCGTCTTTGGCTTCGGATTTGGATAATTTGGATGAGGGGGATAAGGCTGTTTCTTTGATGACGTTACACTCTGCTAAGGGTTTAGAGTTTCCTGTGGTTTTTTTGGTGGGGTTTGAACAAGGGTTATTACCTCATAATCGCAGTTTAAATGATCCTTTGGATTTGGAGGAAGAAAGACGGTTGTGTTATGTGGGTATTACTAGAGCGAAGGAACAGTTGTTTTTAACCCATGCAAGGGAGCGTTATTCTTGGGGGAATGTTGATTCTTGTGCTCCTTCTCAGTTTTTGGCTGAGTTACCGAAGGATTTGATTAGCACTAATTTAAAAACTCATCCTACTTCTTTAAAAAATGATCTTGTATCGGATAAGCCTCCTAAAGTACAAACTTGGAATGAGGGCGATCGCATTTACCACCCTATTTTTGGGGAAGGAATTGTTACCCATATTTTAGGATTGGGTAAAAAAAATACCATTGTAGTTAATTTTGAAGTCGGTAGAAAAATTATTAATCCTAATCACACGAAATTAGAAAAACTCTAAATTTTTTCGGGTTTTCTCAAGATGATTTCTCCAACCATAAGACAATAAATTTTAAATTTCTATGCAAATTTACCTAGATTCGTGTGCCACCACTGCTCCTCGTCAAGAAGTAGTAAAATTATTACAAGAAAATTTAACCTTAGGATGGGGTAATCCTTCTAGTTTGCATAGCTGGGGAGAGAGGGCTACTTTTGCGTTAGAAAAAGCCCGTTGGCAGGTGGCTTCTTTAATTAATGCTCCTTCGGTGGATAATATTATTTTTACCTCTGGAGGCACGGAAGCGGATAATTTAGCAATTTTTGGTATTGCTTCTGGTTATGATACTCCTCAACACATTATTACTACAACTGTAGAACATAGTGCGATCGCACTTCCTTGTACTATGTTAGAAAAACAAGGATGGCAAATTAGCCGACTGCCAGTAAATAGGGAAGGAAAAGTTAACCCCAAAGACTTAGAAAAAGCAATACAAACCAATACCGTATTAGTTTCCATCATTTATGGACAAAGTGAGGTAGGCACAATACAACCTATCTCGGAGTTAGCCAAAATCAGTAAAAAATACCAAGTATTGTTTCACACCGACGCAGTACAAACCGCAGGAAGATTAACTTTAGATGTAGAAGCATTAGGAGTCGATTTACTGTCCTTATCCAGTCACAAAATTTATGGCATTCAAGGGGCAGGGGCTTTATATCTCCGCAAAGGAGTAGAAATTAAACCTCTTTGGGGGGGCGGAGGACAAGAAAAAGGTTTAAGATCAGGTACTCAGGCATTAGGGGCGATCGCATCTTTCGGATTAGCCGCCCAATTAGCTCAAAAGGAATTAGAATCAGAAAGCCTTAGACTAAGAGAATTAAGGGATTATTTATTTAGACTATCGGCACAATGTCCCTATTTAACCATTACAGGGGATACATTACACCGCTTACCCCACCACGGCAGTTTTATCATAAATCATCCTTCTCCAAACATTACCGGGCGTAGAATAGTCAGAGAATTGAATTTCGCTGGAATAGGAATTAGTGCCGGTTCAGCCTGTAACAGTGGAAAAACTCAACCCTCTTCCTCTCTTTTAGCCATGGGCTATAGCCCAGAAGAAGCCATCAAAGGCATTAGAATTAGTTTAGATCGTAATACTACCAAAGAAGATATAGAATGGACTCTAACAGCCTTAAATCAAATTTTGCAACGAATTTGACACTTAAATGATTAAAAAAAACAAGCCGTTTTGAAACGAAAAAACTGGCTTAAAGACCCTTATTACGGGTCAATAAACCTAATCATTAAGAAGCTAAGATTAAAGTTTTACTTCAATGTCAACCCCTGCAGGTAGATCTAACTTCATCAAAGCATCGATAGTTTTAGAAGAAGGTTGGTAAATGTCAATAACTCTGCGGTGGGTGCGAGTTTCAAAGTGTTCTCTAGAATCTTTATCAACGTGGGGAGATCTGAGCACACAGTAGATTTTACGTTTTGTGGGGAGGGGAATAGGACCTACTGGTTGAGCATTGGTACGATTGGCGGTTTCGACAATTTTAGTACAAGAGGTGTCGAGTAAACGACGATCAAATGCCTTTAAACGAATGCGAATTTTTTGTTGTTGTAAGGTTGCCATGATTTTAGTTATTTTACTAGGATTAATTTTTCAAGGTACGAGGCAATTGACAATTAACAATGGACAATTGACAATTATTTTTTTATTAAAGTAGGGATAAAATTAGGGCGTACAGAGAGATTAATCTTAGTTACGCCCCAATTCATTATTTAATTCTTCCTACTGTAAAATTTTGGCTACAGCACCCGCACCGATGGTACGACCACCTTCACGAATAGCAAAGCGCATTCCTTGCTCGATCGCAATGGGGTTG
>PXEJ01000242.1 GCA_003566215.1 Cyanobacteria bacterium T3Sed10_376R1m
AAAGACGGAGATAAAAAAGGTTTTTTACGCACGGGCGATTTAGGGTTTATTCACCAGAGAGAGTTATTTGTTACGGGAAGATTAAAGGATTTAATTATTATCAGAGGGCGTAATCATTATCCCCAAGATATTGAGGAAACCGTAGGGAATTGCCATGAAGCAATTAATTCAGAAAGCGGTGCTGCTTTTGCCATTGAGAAAAATGAAGACGAAAAATTAGTTGTTATTTTTGAGGTTAAAAGAACTTTTTTACAAAAGATAAATCAAGATCAAGATTTAGAAAAAGAAATTTTTAATTGTATTCGTCAAGTAATTGCTCAAAACCATGATTTACAAGTTTATAGCATCGTTTTAATTCGCACAGGAAGCATTCCTAAAACTTCTAGTGGCAAGATTGCTCGTTATGCTTGTCGTCAAGAGTTTTTGGCTGATAATCTTTCGGTGGTGGCTCGATGGGATTCTTTTAATAATTTTAGTTATAAAAAAGATAGTTTTGAAAAAGATATTTATAAAAATATTCCCATAAATAATGTTGTTAATAAAGCCAATAAAGCAGTTATTAATATTCAAGATTGGTTAAAAAATAATATAGCTAATCGCTTAAACTTAAATTCAAATCAAATAGATATTGAACAACCTTTCATCAATTATGGACTAGATTCAGTTCAAGCTGTACAACTCACAGCAGATTTAGAAGATTGGTTAGATTGTAAATTGTCGCCTACTTTAGCTTATGACTATCCCAATATTGAAAGCTTAGCTTTTTATTTAGCACAGGCTAATTCTGCCCCAGAAAATACCTTTGAAAGTACGGATAATTTGAATGATAAAAAGCAACAAATTGCCATTGTTGCCATGGCTTGTCGTTTTCCTCAAGTGAATAATTGTGAACAATATTGGCAATTATTATCTAACAAGAAACAAGCAATAAGTAAAGCTTATATGCGGACAAACTTGGAAAATTTTGGGGGTTACATAGAAGATTATGACAAATTTGACCCTCAGTTTTTTGGTATTTCCGCCCGGGAAGCGATTAATATTGATCCGCAACAACGTATTCTATTAGAAGTAGCCTACGAAGCCCTAGAAAATGCTAATTTAACGGCGGAAAAATTGTCCGGTAGTGCCACGGGGGTATTTATTGGCATTAGTAGTCAAGATTATGCCCAATTACAGATGAAACATGGTTGGGAGGTTAATGTTTATTCTGGCACAGGAAATTCCAGTGCGATCGCATCTAACCGTATATCCTATAATTTTAATTTAACCGGACCATCTTTAAGTGTGGATACAGCTTGTTCTTCTTCTTTAGTTGCAGTACACTTAGCAGTTAACAGTTTAAAAAATGGGGAATGTGATTGTGCCATTGTCGGAGGAGTTAACTTAATTCTGGCAGAGGAATTAACCCAAACTTTCCAAAAAGCTGGAATGATGGCAGAAGATGGTAAATGTAAAACCTTCTCCGAGGATGCCGATGGTTATGTGCGGGGTGAAGGTTGCGGTATAGTTATTCTCAAACCTTTATCCAAAGCCATCGCTGATGGAGATAATGTCTTGGGAGTCATTTATGGTAGTGCTATTAATCAAGATGGGCGCAGTAATGGATTGACAGCGCCTTCAGGAAAAGCACAACAAAAGGCTATCCAATTAGCATGGAAAAATGCCTCTATTACCCCTGATAAAATTAATTATATCGAAGCTCACGGAACTGGAACACCTTTAGGTGATCCCATTGAGGTTAATTCTTTGGCAGGATTGTTGCCCCTAGAAAATAAAGAATTTTCCCTAACTTCCCCCAATGAAGAAGATGAAGATAATATTTCTTCTGTATGTTGGTTAGGTAGTGCAAAAACAAATATTGGTCATTTAGAGGCAGCGGCGGGTATTGCCGGATTAATCAAGACGGTATTAATGTTGCGTCATGAGACAATTCCACCAATTTTAAATTTTAGTCAACTTAATCCTTATATAAATATAGACAACAGCCGCTTACAAATTGCCACAGAAAGTGTCGAGTGGAAGAAGTCTAGTCAACCTCGTTTTGCGGGGGTAAGTTCTTTTGGCTTTGGAGGTACAAATGCCCATGTTATATTAGGGGATATGATTACTTCTTCTATAGCTATTGACCAAGAAAACAAAGTTAACCTAGAAGAAAAAGTTAAACGCCCTTTTCATCTTTTAACCCTATCAGCTACAACCAACAAGGCTTTACAAGAGTTAGTTAGTTGTTATCAAGATTATCTTAATAGAAAAGAAGATCAGCATATTCCTCATATTTGTTATACCACAAACCAAGGGCGATCGCACTTTAACCATCGTTTAGCCCTAGTAACCACCAACAAACAACAACTACAAAAAAAATTAACATCCTTTGTTAGCAACAAAGACAAAGATAATAATATCACGAATAATCAGATAGCCTTTCTATTCACAGGACAAGGCTCACAGTATCAAAACATGGGACATGAATTATATACAACCTCCCCTATGGTCAAAAATACCATTGATTATTGTGAACAAATCTTAAATCAATATTTAGACATTCCCCTTACCCAAGTTATCTTTAATGCCCCAGAAAAAGACTTAATCAATCAAACCGCCTACACCCAACCAGCAATCTTTGTCATTGAATACGCCTTAGCCAAACTATGGCTATCATGGGGCATAAAACCATCTATAATGATGGGACATAGTGTCGGAGAATACGTTGCCGCTACCCTAGCAGGAGTCTTTAGCTTAGAAGATGCCCTAAAATTAATTGCCCACCGTGGTAAATTGATGCAACAACTTCCTGCTAACGGTGGGATGGTATGTTTATTTACCAACCTAGACACCGCCAATAATTTAATCAAAGAAACTGGTTTACCCATCGACATCGCCGCCATCAATGGCAACAGTAATATTGTCGTATCAGGGAAAAAAGAAAACTTAGCCACCTTACAAACCCTTGCCAAAACAGCAAAAGTAAAATCCCGTAACCTAAAAGTATCTCACGGTTTCCACTCGCAACTAATGCAACCGATGTTAGCTGGTTTTAGTAAAATCGCCTACGAAGTTAGTTATAACTCACCCCAAGGAGAGATAATTTCCAATGTAACAGGTATTACCATCAACGAAGAAATTGCCACCCCAGATTATTGGATACAACATATAGTTAAACCGGTAAAATTTGCTCAAAGTGTTGAATACCTCCAACAACAAAACTATCAGATTTTATTAGAAATTGGTGCGAAGCCTACTCTCTTGGGTATGGCAAGAATGATTATGGAAAATCAAACTCAACCCAATAACTATCTTTGGTTGCCCAGTTTAAGAAAGGATGAATCCGACTGGGAAAATTTATTAAACAGTCTAGGTATTCTTTACCATCAGGGATTAAAAATTAACTGGCATGGTTTCAATCAAGACTATCCTTATCTTACTAAGGTGAGTTTACCTAATTATCCTTGGCAAAATCAACGTTATTGGCATGGTGACACTCAAGGGGATGGTGTAACTAATTCTCTTGATTGGTTATATCAAGTTTCTTGGTACAAGGATGACTCTTTTTCTCTCAATGACACTTGTTTTAATCATCTTTCTACCGACAACTCTTTAACTCAAGGGGAAAAAACTGTTAATCATTCACAAGGTAATCAATCTGTGAATAACTTTTCTTCTAATAACACTTTCTCTGGAGGAGAAAAAACTGTCAATGAAAAAGAAGATAGTCAGACTGTTAGTCAATTAGGGAATAACACTCAACATAAATATATAGATAAGCAAAGAATAAATAACTATCAACCTAGTAGCTATTTAATCTTTGTTGACGAAGAAAAAATAGGAGAAAAATTCCTTAAGGAATTAAGTTTACAAGGAAATAAAGTTTATCTTGTCTATCAAGGGGAAAAATATCACCGACAAGAGAATGTATTTTATATAAATTCTCAAGAAAAAGAAGATTATCAAAAATTGTTGGATGGGGTGGGAGAGAAAATAGAAAAAATTATTTATGGTTGGGGTATTAATAATGATTCCCTCAATCTAGAAATAGATGAATTTATTTCTAACAACTATCTAAATTGTTTGCCCGTTATTTATTTGATTCAAAACCTAGTTAATAGTAATCACCAACCTAAACTATGGTTAGTGACAAAAAATAGTCAACGAATAACCAACCATGAAACTATTAATCCCCTCATGGGAGGATTATGGGGATTAGGCAAAGTAATTTCCCTCGAAAATAGTGAGTATTGGGGAGGAATGATTGATATAGATACCCTCGATAGTTTATCTTCCGGGGTGTTAAATTATCTGGTTAATAACCATGAAACTATAACAGCAATTAGGGGTAATAATTTTTACTATGCCCGTTTAGAAAAAAAGGATAATTATAAACAGAGTCAATCAGGGGAAACTATTACTATTGACTCTCAATCTTCCTATTTAATTACAGGGGGATTAGGCGCTTTGGGTTTAGAAACTACTAATTACTTTATTAGTCAAGGGGCAAAAAATTTAATACTTGTCTCCCGTAGTCAGCCTAGTAATGAAGTTAGTCAGAAAATTAAGACATGGCAACAAGGGGGAGTAAATATTTTAGTTAGACAAGGGGATGTTGGGGAAGAAAAATCTTTAAGAAAAATTATTGCAGAGATTAAAACCTCCTTACCTCCCCTCAAGGGAATTATCCATACCGCAGGGGTTTTAGATGATGCTATTTTGGCAACGGTTTCCCCTGAAAAGTTGGATAAGGTAATGACTCCTAAAATTATGGGGGTAAATAATTTACATAACCTTACCCTTGATTGTCACCTTAACTTTTTTATTTTGTTTTCTTCGGTGGCTTCTATGTTAGGCTCAATGGGACAAGGTAATTATGCCATTGCTAATAGTTATCTTGACAGTTTTTCTGCCTATAGACAGTCTCTCGGTTTACCTGCTTTGAGTATCAACTGGGGGGCGTTTGATGTTGGTATGGCTACGGTAACTCAAAAGGCTTTGTTGGCGGTGGGTATTGAAACCATACCCGCAAAGTTTGGGATTAATCTCTTGGGCAAGTTACGTCAAGGGGAGAATTCCCAAGTGGGGGTAATTAAAGTCGATTGGGATAGGGTTGTAAGAAAATTACCTCAGTTATCTCAATCTTCTTACTTAAAAAATATTATTTCTTCTTCATTGGATTCGGCAATTACTGAAAATGATAGTAAGGGTAATGATTTATTTAATCGTTTACACACTGTTAGTGACATTGAGAGGGAAACTTTATTAGTTGATTATTTACGAAGTGCGATCGCCCTTATCCTACACCTAGACAAGGAAAAAATCAACTCGGATGATAGTCTAATTGATTTAGGAATGGATTCTTTAATGGTAATGGAAGCAATTAATCACCTCAAAAGTGACTTAAAATTAATGTTATATCCTCGGGAAATTTATGAGCGTCCAAAAATTAGTGTCTTAGCTAACTATCTTGCCCAAGAATTTGCCACCAGTCATGGGGAAAAACAACCTCAAGCCATCCACAGCAATAAAACTTCCTTTATGGTTAAGGAAGAGGAAGAAAAAGATAAGCCAACTTTTAATCCTACTAATCACCAACCTATCGTTTTTATCTTATCAAGTCCGCGTTCAGGATCAACGCTTTTGCGAGTCATGTTGGCTGGGCATCCTCAATTAGTCTCTCCTCCAGAATTGCACCTGTTGCCCTTTGCTACCATGCAGGAAAGACAGGCAGAATTAAAAGCGTCTCACCTCGGGGAAGGATTAATCCGCACTTTGATGGATTTAAAACAAATTTCTGCCAAAGAAAGTGAAGATTTAATTAACCAATGGGTTAAGGAAAATTTAACTATTGCTCAGGTATATGAAATTCTCCAATCCCTCGACAAAAATAGCATTTTAGTTGATAAATCTCCCACTTATGCTAATAGTAAAAGAACTCTTTATAATGGAGAAAATATTTTTTCTCAAGCTAAATACATTCACCTAATCCGTCATCCATATTCCGTTATTGAATCTTTTACACGGATGAGAATGGATAAATTGTTAGGTCTTAATGAGGCTAACCCTTATGAAATTGGGGAAAGTATTTGGTATCAAAGTAATAATAATACTATTAAATTTGCGAATAATATTGATAAGTCAAAAGTGTTACTTGTTCAATATGAAAAATTAGTAACAAACCCAAAAATAGAAATGCAAAGAATTTGTAATTTTTTGGGAATTAAGTTTTATAATAGCTTATTAAATCCCTATGAAGGTGAAAGAATGACCGAAGGATTACACAAACAATCCTTATCCGTAGGAGATCCAAATTTTAACAAGCGTAAGCAAATTGATCCTAATTTAGCTAATCATTGGCAACAAGTTAATTTACCGATTATTCTTAATCCCATTACCACCCAACTAGCTCAGTCATTTAACTATGATTTACCTCATGAATTAAAGATAGTTGAAACCAAAGAAACTTTTATCAAAATTAGAGATTTAAACCTATGTATTTCTAGTTGGGGAGAAAAAAATAGTCCCTTAATTATATTAGTTCATGGTATTTTAGATCAAGGTTTGGCATGGGAAAAAGTGGCTCAATCCTTTGCTCAAAAAGGTTATTATGTCATAGCCCCTGATATGCGTGGTCATGGTAAATCTGACCATAATAGTCTTGGTTGCGCTTATAATTTACTTGATTTTGTAACGGATTTAGATGCTTTAATTAATCATTTTTCTCCTCAAGAAGAAGTTATTTTAATGGGGCATTCTTTTGGTTCAATGATTACAGGAATATATGCTAGTATGCGCCCAGAAAAAATAAAAAGTCTGGCCATGATTGAGCCTATTTTGCCTACGGAAAATAAGGACGATAAAGCCATAGAAAGTATTACTAGCCACTTAAACTACCTCCTTTCTCCTCCTTCCTTACCTATATTTGCGGATGTGGAAGTTGTTGCCCAAAGGCTACAAAAAACTACACCTAATCTTGACGATTCTTTTGCCCTTAAACTTGCCCAAAGGATGACCAAACCTATGGAGGATGGGGTAACATTTACCTATTCTCCTCTTTTGGCTACTAGGGTGGGGGTTGGTGTTAATAGTATCCCCCGTAATCAATATTTAGAGTTGCTATCTCGTATCAGCTCACCCATAACTGTAGTATATGGTCAAAGTAGTTCTTTTAACCGTCCCCAGGATTTAGATGCACAAAAAGTCGCCATGGCTAATGCCCAATTTTTTACTATTGAGGGTGGCCATAATTTACATTTAGAAAATCCTCAGAATTTAGCTCAAATGATTTATAAACTTGGGGATAAGTTCTGAGAATCTCCTGTTTGTACTTGCCATAGGGCGGTGTAAATACCTTTTTTCGCTACTAATTCCTCGTGGGTACCTCTTTCGACAATTTTTCCCTTTTCCATGACATAGATAGAATTAGCATGGCGAATAGTGGAAAGGCGATGGGCTATCATGATTGTTGTACGATTTTTTGTAATACGTTGTAGTGAACGGGCGATCGCAGCTTCTGTTTCATTGTCAACGGCGGAGGTAGCCTCATCTAAGATCAAAATAGGGGGATTTTTTAAAATGGCCCGAGCAATAGATAACCTTTGTCTTTGCCCTCCTGATAGTTTTTGCCCCCTTACTCCGACAATGGTATCGTAACCTTGGGGTAATTCCATAATAAACTCATGGGCTTCGGCTAC
>PXEJ01000342.1 GCA_003566215.1 Cyanobacteria bacterium T3Sed10_376R1m
AGATTTTATTTTTGCTTATTTATATTTTCTCTCTATTTTTCTTTTATGTCTTGTCCTTCCTTGCTCCACTTTCCATTTAGTCTAAACTACAGTTACATCGCCCACTGTGGTTATGTCGTTTTATTTGTGACAAAATGAAGTGCGGAAAGTCGGTTAATCATCAACTTAGACTATGTTCATCCTTCTACATCTTCCCTCTAGCTCCTTACCGTTTAATCCCTAACAGCTTCGGCTACATTTGGGGTCTGCATTCCACCTTTTTCGTTACCTACTAGGGTGTGACCGCACTTTGTGATAAAGTGTTTTCCACGAGGGCTGGTGGTAGAAATCACCAGACGACAGGGTGTCGTAATCAAAATGACCAGTTCAGGTCGCACTTAACGGGTGTCCTCTTTTGACATAAAAAGATAGCTACCTTGGGCATCATATCTAGAAAAGCACAGTAAAACTAAACAGTGAGTCCAAATCTGTATTGAAACACCTTTAAAATAAGACGGGTAGAGAATTTGAGGAGTTTTAATATTGATCTTAGAGTATATTGGATCCTCTATTTAGAATGTTTACCCAAAAAAAGTGTTTTGCGAAATCTGAAATTACACTATTTTTTATCTAAATGTTATAGTATAATAGGTTTTCTGACAATTATCGATCAACCCGAAAATAAAAGCTTCCTGATAATTGCGAATTAAATTATTGATTGATTATATATTAAGGTTTAGCTCATTACAATAGCATGACAAAGCAACAAACAAGACAGTTTGACTACGTAAAAATCGGCATTGCCTCCCCAGAAAGAATCAGAGAATGGGGCGAGCGCACTTTACCCAATGGTATTGTAGTCGGTGAAGTAACAACCCCAGAAACCATTAATTATCGTACTCTAAAGCCTGAAATGGATGGGCTATTTTGTGAAAAAATTTTTGGACCATCAAAGGATTGGGAATGTCATTGCGGTAAATATAAGCGAGTGCGCCATAGGGGGATTGTCTGTGAGCGTTGTGGGGTAGAAGTCACTGAATCTAGGGTGCGTCGTCATCGTATGGGCTACCTCAAATTAGCCGCCCCTGTTACCCATGTTTGGTATTTAAAGGGAATCCCTAGTTATTTAAGTATCCTTCTTGATATGCCTTTGCGGGATGTGGAGCAGGTGGTGTATTTTAACTCCTATGTGGTTTTAGACCCGGGTAACGCCACTAATTTAAGTTATCGTCAATTGCTCAATGAAGATCAGTGGATGGAAATTGAGGAACAGATTTATGCAGAAGATTCTGAGCTAGAAGGCATTGAGGTTGGTATTGGTGCTGAAGCGGTGGAACGTCTTTTACAAGAAATTCAACTGGAGGAAGAGGCGGATAAATTAAGGGAAGAAATTAGTAATAGTAAGGGACAAAAAAGAGCGAAGTTAATTAAAAGATTACGCTTAATTGACAATTTTATTGCTACTGGTTCAAAACCTGAATGGATGGTTTTAAGTGTTATTCCTGTAATTCCTCCTGATTTACGTCCCATGGTACAGTTAGATGGTGGTCGTTTTGCTACCTCTGACCTCAATGATTTATACCGTCGGGTAATTAATCGTAATAATCGTTTAAAACGTCTTCAAGAAATCCTTGCTCCTGAAATTATTATCCGTAATGAAAAACGGATGTTACAAGAGGCGGTGGATGCTCTAATTGATAATGGCCGTAGAGGGCGCACGGTGGTTGGGGGGAATAATCGTCCCCTCAAATCCCTTTCTGATATTATTGAGGGTAAGCAAGGTCGTTTCCGTCAAAACTTGCTAGGTAAACGGGTTGACTATTCTGGACGTTCTGTAATTGTGGTTGGTCCTAACTTACAGATTTATCAGTGTGGTTTACCGAGGGAAATGGCGATCGAACTTTTCCAACCTTTTGTAATTAATCGTTTAATCCGTATTGGTATTGTTAGTAATATTAAGGCGGCTAAAAAACTTATTATTAAGGGTGATCCTAGTATCTGGAAGGTTTTAGAAGAAGTAATTACTGGACACCCTGTATTGCTCAACCGTGCGCCAACTCTTCACCGTTTAGGGATCCAAGCCTTTGAACCTGTATTGGTAGAGGGGAGAGCTATTCAATTACATCCCCTTGTCTGTCCTCCTTTTAACGCTGACTTTGATGGTGACCAAATGGCGGTACACGTACCTCTATCTATCGAGGCTCAGGCGGAGGCTCGTTTATTGATGATGGCTTGTCACAATATTCTTTCCCCTGCTACGGGTAAGCCTATTATTGCGCCTTCTCAGGATATGGTTTTGGGTTGTTACTATTTAACGGCGGAAAATCCTGCGGCTACGAAGGGAGCGGATACTTATTATGCTAATCTTGAAGATGCTTTTAAGGCTTATGAGCAAGGTTTAATTGATTTACACGCCTATGTCTGGGTGCGTTTTGATGGGGAGGTTGATGGTAGTCGCCCTGATGATAAGCCTGAAAAAGTTGAAGAACTTGCCGATGGTAGTGTCTGGAAGTATTATGGCGATCGCAAGGTGCGCGAAACAGCGGAGGGTGAACAAATTGCTCAATATGTCCATACTACTCCGGGACGAATTATCTACAACAAGACGATTATTGATGCTTTAGATTTTGAAGCGATATAATTGTGAAGTTATGGGGGGGCATCATTGTCTCCCTTCTTTTCTGGGTAAAGAATGTCTAAAAAAATTATTCTTTTAGGTAACTCTAGTTCGGGAAAATCTACTTTAGCAAAGAAGATTGTTCAAACTTACAATTTTCCATATCTTGACTTAGATACCATCGTATGGAAATCAGGATTAACAGCCCAAAGACGTAATTTTGATTATGTTTATGGGGATATACTGTGCTTTATGGAAAATCAACCAAATTGGATTATTGAAGGTTGTTACGGCGATTTAATTTCTTCCATTAGTCAGTATGGCAATAGATTGATCTTTCTTAATCTGGATATAGAAATATGTTTAAATAACTGTCGTCAGCGCCCGTGGGAAAAACATAAGTATGATAGTTTAGAAGCTCAAAATGCTAATTTAGAAATGTTAATGACATGGATAAAAGAATATCCAATTCGTGAGGATGAGTTTTCCTTATCAGCTCATCGCCAAATTTTTGCTAAATTTGAAGGAGAAAAAGTTGAATATAACCATAACTGGGACGAAACAGAAGTGTTTTCTTGGCTAAATACTCAAGATTAAGTCATAAAATAATTATTAATTTTCAATTATCAATTCCCAATTAGTGAAAAATGTTAATCCCGTTAAAAAAAGAGGCTCTTAATGATATGATACCTGCGATCGCCACAGGAACGCAGTACACTTTTTATTGGGCAAATATCTCAACTTTTCTCAAGAATTTATTTATCTCTTTAATAGGAGTCTTAATTTTTTGGTTAATAGGTAGTATTCTCGGTAAAGGAGCTGATGGAGTGTCCTTAATATTTCGAGTTATCGCTGGATTGTATTGGTTATGGAGTCCTATTTATTGGGCTAGTGTGCGTAATAGTAAGTATCGAAAATATAACTATACAGGATTTTGGCGTGGAAGGGTTTTAGATGTTTATATTAGCGAAGAAGTTATTAACGAATCCTCTGCCCTTGATAAACTAGGAAAAGCAATTGTTGTTGAAAATTTACAAAAAAAAATTAACGTAGAAATTGGCGATAAAAGTGGTTTTCGAGCCACCATTACCAGCCCACTCAAAAGGATTCATAAAGTCATTAACCGAGGTCAAGCGGTAGAAGGTCTATTGTTATCCAATGACCCCGACTTTATGCGTATTAGCCAAATCACTGATATTTATATACCTAGTCATAAGCTATGGATTGGAGAATATCCTTATGTGAGGAGGGATATTTTTTTAGACCTGAGAAAAGAATTAGCTAAAATTTATGGTTAACGATTAATTTTATTTAAACGTCGGTGAATATTGGTTAACTTTTCCATATTATTTATCGGTTGTCTAGGGGATGGTATTTTGTTGTTTGGCCAATTTTCCATGTCATTACAAACACAATCAGATGATTCTTGTAAACCTAAGTCGAGAATTGGTACAGGCATAGTACAACGAGCACAGTTACTAATATCCCACTTAGAAGAAAGTAGCTCTTGAATAGTTTGACTGGTACCGCTCACATAACAATCCCCGGTGGCAGGATTAGTAATTAAATCCCAACATCTTTCAAATTCTAGGCTGTAGCGATCGCCCATAATTACTTGACGGGGTAAAATTGCTTTATTCTGACGTGCAATTATAATTGGTTTGCCGAGTTGAAACCAATAGGCTAAGTACTCTTTTACCGCTTTTGGAGATGCCATATATTTTGAAGTGTTGAAGTTTTTTTTATTCTAACCTTTTTTATATCTGTAACATAGGCTATATGCACTTTTAAACATAAAAATATATATAAAGATTTAGATTAACCAGATATGATTATAATTAAAATATCATAAATTATTTTATTAGGTTAACTAACTTTAAAGTATTAAACCAAAAGAATTTAATATACATTTAACATCATAAAAAAATATGAATTCACCAAAACAAACCTACAAAAATGTAATGGAGATATTAGTAGATGAGGAAATTGAAGTTCAATTAAAAAAAAATAAAACCATTAATCCACACAATAGAGAATACATAAATATTCTAGAAGTAGCAACTTTTGCCCTAAATCGATTACCTAGTCTATACGCATCTTCTCAAGAAGGAATTAAAAAACAAAAAACAAGAGCCTTAATTAAATATAAACAAGATATACGTCAAGCAGTAACTCAAGGATTCGCCGCCATAGAAAGAGATCCCCTCAGAAGATCAACTCCTTTACCGCCGGATAAGCAAGATGTTATTGGCGATGCTAAGAAAACATTGTCGAACTTAGATGAATCATTACCAAAAGAAGAGCTATCCAATATTGTCGATTTTATGGAGTCTTTTCTTTGTCGGGTTCAAGATGAAAAAATTCAACCCCCAGAAATTATTAAACTACATTATCTGCTTAATTTTTATTGGGAAGAAAATGGAACAGGAATGTTAGGGGAAGATAAAAATGTTGTTTGGATCGACTAATAATTTTGTTTTAGGGGTGTCACTATACCCCTCTTTCTTAAAAATGTATTATTACAGTATATAAATATACTACATTGTTGTCAGATTTCGATTATACAAAATATAATAGCATAAAAAGGGGGGGTAAATAAAAAATATCATCTAAAATAGTGTTAAAATTGCAGCAGATTGGGTTGGAATTTAGTTATAGGTTTAAAGAATATTTTTTCAACAAAAAAAGGCTAAAAACCTTGATTATTTCTAAAAGAGTAATAGCAATAAAAAGTAACGAGTATGGCCACAATTTTAATTGTCGAAGATGAGTTGATTGCTGCCGAGAGTTTGGCCCAAGACTTAAAAAAATTAAATTATGAAGTAATAGGTATTGTAACGACGGGGGAAAAGGCAATTAAAAAAGTAATGATTTCTCCTCCAGATTTAATTTTGATGGACATTATGCTCAAAGGTTCAATGGATGGTATTACTGCCGCCCATGAAATTTATCAAAAATTTAAAATTCCTATTATTTATTTGAGTGCCTATGCTGATTCTGCAACATTACACAGGGCTCAGTCAACTCCGGCTTATGGTTATTTGGTTAAACCTTATAAAATTGCGGATATTACAACGACGATAACCATTGCTTTGGCTAAGTTTGAAGAAGATTCTAAAACTGAATTAAGACTATCACAGGAGAAAAAGCTCAATCAAATTAAAACTCAGGCTTTGGCAACGGCATCCCATGATTTACGAGCGCCCTTAACCAGTATTTTGGGTTACACTGAGTTAATTAAAGACTATGGAGATAAATTATCTTCTGATAAAAAAGAACGATATTTTAATTTTATCAAAAGTGCGATCGGGGAAATGAACGATTCCCTCGAAGATTTATTATTAATTAGTCGTGCAGAAGAGGGAAAAGTAACACTTTATCCTGATGAGTTTGATTTAGTAGAATTTATGCAAAGTTTAGTAGATGAACACAATAATTTAACAGAAAAGCATCAAATCAATTTTACCTGCAACAGATCATTTCATGTTGTTTATTTAGATCGTAAAATATTACATCATATTTTAAATAATTTAATGTCAAATGCTATTAAATATTCCCCTGATGGGGGAGATATTAATCTAGAAATACAGTGTGATTCTAACTTTATTACCTTAATTATTGAAGACCATGGAATTGGCATCCCCGAAGATTATAAAGTAAAATTATTTCAACTTTTTGAAAGAGCGGATAATGTAGGTAGTATCAAAGGTAATGGTTTAGGCTTATCTATTGTAAAAAAAGCAGTGGAACTTCATGGTGGAAACATTGAGGTAGAAAGTGAAGAGAATAAAGGCACTAAGTTTATTATTCATTTTCCTCAGAATAATCTCAATATCATTTAAAATTATTAATTATTCAAAAAATGTCGATTAACTATCAAGAAATAGAACAAAAAATAACAGATATAAATATTATTAAAGATAGTGAACAAATTAAAAAACTATCCTTAGACTACTATTATTTCAGTCCTATATTAAAAGAAAAACTTTCAGAAAAAAGAGCTGATTTAGTATTACAACCAAAAAGTGAAAGAGAAATATTAAAAATTGCTAAAATTTGTGTAGAAAATAAAATTCCCTTAACCATAAGAGGTGCTGGGACAGGCAATTATGGACAATGTATCCCCTTGAATGGTGGTATTGTCTTAGACATGACACAAATGAAGCAAATAAAATGGATTAAAAATGGCGTTGCTTGTGTTGAAGCGGGGATAAAAATGGCAACCCTAGAAAGGGAAACAAAAAAACAAGGTTGGGAATTGCGCATGATACCATCAACCTATAAAGTAGCAACCTTAGGAGGATTTTTTAGTGGTGGTAGCGGTGGCATTGGTTCAATAAACTATGGACAACTGAGGGATAGAGGCAACCTTCACCGAGTCAAGGTTGTTACCTTAGAAGACAATCCTAAAATTATTGAATTAAGAGGAGATGAAACTCAACAAGTTAACCATGCCTATGGCACAAATGGTATTATTACAGAATTAGAAATTCCCTTAGCTCCAACCTATAATTGGCTTGATGTAATTGTTACTTTTGATGATTTTATTAATGCCACAAAATTCGGTCAAGCCTTATCTGATAGTGATGGAATTATGAAAAAAATGGTAAGTATTCATGCTCATCCTATTCCTAACTATTTTACTGCCCTGAAGTCTTATTTATCAAATAATAAAAGTTGTGCTTTATTAAGCATTGCTGAAAACTCTTTACAATCTTTACCTGAATTAGTTGAAGAATATCAAGGGAAAATTACCTATCAACAAACTTTGGGAGATAATAACTTTAGTTTAATTGAGTTTACGTGGAATCATACTACCTTTCATGCTAGAAATATTGATTCAAATATTACCTATTTACAGACGTTTTATTTCACCGTTGATAAAGTAGAAGAAATGTATCAACATTTTGGGGATGAGGTGATGATACATCTTGAATTTTTGCGAGCGGGGGGAAAAGCTATTCCGGCGGGTTTACAGTTAGTTAAATACACTGATGAAAAAAGGTTACAAGAAATCATTAAATATCATGAAGATAATGGTGCTTTTATTG
>PXEJ01000316.1 GCA_003566215.1 Cyanobacteria bacterium T3Sed10_376R1m
AATAAATATAAACTACGAATCACCGTACCAAGAATAAAACCGTGAGATAAAGCAGAACGATGACGTAAACATTTTTGATAAGGTAGCCAAATAAACTTTATTGCACCCCAACGCTTATACTGCACCGAATAAATATCTAAGTCAGGCCCAAACATTAAACCACTAAATAAAAACCCAGAAGCAACCACGAACCCACTTAATAAATCCTTGGTAACAACAACAGTGGATACAAAAATCCAAGGCAGACAAAGCCAAGTAATCCGATCATGATTTTTTCCTGAAGTCATATTGCATTTTCAAAAAAGACTTGCTATAATTATAAAGGTGAGCAAGGGCGATTAGCTCAGTGGTAGAGCGCCTGCCTTACAAGCAGGACGTCACTGGTTCAAATCCAGTATCGCCCATATTTCCTTTAACAGTGAAACTATAGCACTACATCCTTATCAGATGCTAGACCTATTCTGAAATAAAAGATACATAGATAAAAACAGAGCAAAGATTGGGAAAAAATATGCTCAATATAGACAAAATACTGAAGTAAGAACGACGACTAAGAGCAACCAGTTTATTGTTTGTGGTCTATGAAACTTCTATTTAGCTTTTCTTCCGTAAGAAGCCTCACACCTAGTTTTCAATAAAAATAATAATCAAACAGGTGTGAGATAAATTACGGTCAAGGTTTATGGTATAATCTAAGCGATGCTAGAGAGATGTAGCCGTAGTCGGCGAACTCCCCGTTGTATAAAGGCTAGAGACTACCTGTCAATCAATTAATTGATAGCCCCAATGCTTCAATGTTCCTCTTGTAAGCAATAAGCGTAAATGAACAAAGGCGGGTGAAATCACTAAACAGAATTACTACCTTCGGAACGAGGGATAAAGCCTATCGCCAGAAAGTTAAGACTCAATAATCTACGAAGATTAAAAAGCGTTTCTTTGGGTAGGAAGCCTACACCATAATCTTTGATTTGGTGTGTGGTAGTTCACGTTAACTGAGGGTATTTTTATAAATTTTGCCGTCTTTAACGATAACTTTAAATTTGTTGGCATATTCTCCCATAATAGAAAGATCTTCTAAGGGATTACCATCTACTAAAATTAGGTCAGCATAAGCATCTTTTTCAATTACCCCTAATGCCCCTGCCTTATAAGGATTACGCTCCCCTGATAGTTTCAATAGTTGAGCATTATCATGGGTAATAAGTTTTAGGGCTTCAAAAGGAGTAAACCACTCTGTTAGGTTGACAATATCTTGATTTTGTCTTTGATTACGCTCTGGTACAAATAAATAATCCGTACCCCACGCCAACTTGATATTATATTTTTTTGCCCAATTAAAGGCATTGGTTACCCCTTGTACCACCAAAGTCCTTTTGGCTTTTTGTTCTTCGGTAAAACCGGGGGTTTCTCTTTCCTCAAATACCTGCGCACTGAGCCAAATATCTTTTTCGGCTAAAATTTTCATGGTGTCTTCATCCAACAGTTGACCATGTTCGATACACTTAACCCCTGCTTCAATAGCTCGTCGGACGGCTCTGGGGGTATAGGCATGGACGGTGACGTAGGTTCCCCAATCAGCGGCGGCTTCAACGGCTGCTTTCATTTCATCGAGGGTATATTGGGTTACGTCAATGGGATCATAAATGGAGGAAACTCCCCCCCCTGCCATAACTTTGATTTGGGATGCTCCTTGGCGTAGGTTTTCTCTGGTGGCGGTCAGTACGTCATCTCGTCCATCAGCAATAAAGGTGGCTCCCATCTCCTCTCCACGGGATATGGTGCCTCCAAAGCGGCGAGAGCGTTCGTTGAGGGTACGAAAATCACCATGGCCTGATGTCTGGGAAATCATGGCACCACTGGGATAAATGCGAGGGCCTGGGACTTGTCCTTGGTCAATCTTTCTTTTCAATGGAAAAACCGGGCCACCTAAGTCTCGGATGGTGGTAAAACCTCTTAATAACATCTCCTCGGCTTGTACTTCTGCTCTGGCGAAAATGGTTTCTTCGGTGACGTTGGGGGATAAAAGTTCGGGGAGGGTGCTAGATGTAAAGATTAGGTGAACGTGGTTGTCAATCAATCCGGGCATCAAAATCCGACCGTTACCGTTAATTCTGGTGAGGTTTGCCCCTGATGGTGGGTTGATTCGGTTGGTGTTAATTTCTTGAATTTTGTTGTCAATGACGAGAACGTTGGACGGGGCAGAAAGTTGTTCTGATTGACCGTTGAAAATACGTACATTTTCAAAGAGAATACTACTGTTTTGGGCTGAGTTTTGAGCAACCATGGTTGATTGACTCTGGGCAAAGGTTTGTTGGGCTGTAAATGCTAATACAACGGTTAACAATAAGCCTATGATTATTTTATAAGGCGATCGCATGGGATCTGGTTCTCCTTTTTTGATTACATTTTAAGCCTACATTTTTTTTGACTATGAGTATGGATTTTGTTACATGAATTTTATACTTGGAAAACAATTGTTCTCATTTTTGTAATAAGCTTTGACTTTTTTCTTTTCTGTCTTTTAAACTTACGATTATCTATTTTAAAATTTGGTGTAGAGGTCAGCGGTAATGTGGAAAAAAAGTTTGTTGCTATGTCCTTGGGTTATGGTTGGTGGGTTAATGGCGATCGCCCCTTATGCTCAAGCCTCTGAAGTAATGATAAATCCCATCATATTTGACGGTAATGAGGAAATTGTCACTGATTCCGATGGAGAAACGGAAGATATTACAGTGACTCAAAAAGTAATTGAGGCTGGATTTGAATTTACACAAATCAACGCAGACATAAACTTTTTTTGGGATGCAACCATGAAAGAAAATGGACTCATTAGCCAAAGTGCATCGGATTTGGAAACCGAAGAAACTAGCTCTGCAAATTCTTGGCATTTTCTTGTACAACCTTCTCTTTATGTTCCTTTTACCATCTATGGTGATGCCGCCGCAGGTAGTCTGAGCGGTGGTTTTTCATTAGATCCTAGTCAAATAAGAAAAAGTATCAAAGATGATCTCAATTTTGCCTTTTTTGGCAGAGTGAAGGCATGGAATCCTGATTATCGCTTGGGATTTTTTGCCGATTTTGATTATTTGTCTTCCGATAACAGTGCTTCGGTAACTCGTACTTTGCCCCCTTCCTCTGGCGGTATTCCCATCACCTTAAATGGTGAGGTTGATAGCACATTATGGTCTTTATCTTTGGGCGGGGCTTACCGTTTTTATGATCCATCCAAGGTTAATCCAGAGGGGGTAGAAACAGAATTTGACCTGGGGCGATCGGTTTTTGATGTGTTTGGGGGACTAAATATCACTGGGGTTGATCTAGGATTAAACTTTAGTAGTCCGGCGTTCGGTAGAGCGAGGTTTAATGGTAGTACAACGGTGGTATCTCCTATTATCGGCGGACGGGCAAGGATCAACCTTTCTCCTCAGTGGGCATGGGTTACGGGAGGCTCTGTGTCTGGTTTTGGCATTAGTGGCTTAACCCAATGGAATCTAGGCACGGGGGTTGATTGGAAATTTTCTGAGAGTAACACTTCTTTGGGCTTAGGTTATCGCTTTGGCTATACCCGTTATACTTCTAATTTAACCAGAGCAACAGATTTTGAGGTGAATGTAAACCAAAATGGGCCCTATGTAAATGTTTCTTTTCGGTTTTAACAAAGTCAAGTCCATTTGCTATATAGTTAATGAGCAATAAGTTAGATCCTTCTTAATAGGACTAATTATCTATTTTTCTATTCGTAGAACAAAGCCATTGCTATATAAAAAAAGGACTCAAGCCTACTAGCTAGGGTAAAGCGATGGTTTGGTAATACATCCGACTTACTTTAGCGGTGGGCTTTATGGGATGATCAGTGTAAAGTTAGATCATTGACAATTATTTTGTAGTCATTTTTTATTTTTATCAATTAATATATATGAAAATTCGCCGTCAAGAACCTACCCCCACCATTGCCGTTGAGAGTTTACGTTATCAAGTCACTTTGCCTGAAAGTAAGCCCCGAAATATTTTAGAAGAGATTGTTTGGCATAAAGAAAAAGAAGTAGAGAAAATGCGCGATCGCCTTTCACTATTTGACTTAAGGGTAAAAGTAAAAAATCTTCCTAACCAGCCAAAAGATTTTTTAGGGTCATTATTGAATAGTAAAAATAAACCAGCTTTAATTGCCGAAGTCAAAAAAGCATCACCGAGTAAAGGGGTAATTCGTGCCGATTTTGATCCTAGCACCATCGCCCTTGCCTACGAAAAAGGAGGAGCAAATTGTTTATCAGTATTGACTGATAGTAAATTTTTTCAGGGTAGTTTTGACAACTTAGCCATAGTTAGACAAGCGGTTAATTTACCTTTACTATGCAAAGAATTTATTATTTATCCCTATCAAATCTATTTAGCAAGGTTAAATGGTGCTGATGCGGTTTTACTTATTACAGCTATTCTCAAAGATAGTGATATTAGCTACTTTCTTAAAATAATTAATGCTTTAGGAATGGTTGCCTTAATCGAAGTTCATACCCTCGCAGAATTAGATCGAGTTTTAGCCATTGACGGAGTCAAATTAGTAGGTATTAATAATCGTAATTTAGAAGACTTTTCTGTTACCTTAGACACCACCAAACAAATTCTTGAACAACGCAAGGATATTATCCAAAAAAAAGGAATTGCGATCGTTAGCGAATCAGGCTTATATACTAAAAATGACCTAGAATTTGTCCAAAAAGCTGGAGCAAACGCCGTCTTGATTGGAGAATCCTTAGTTAAACAAGATGACATTCAATCTGCCGTCAAAAATCTTTATTAAAATTTCCTTAATTTTATTAAACCAACTTTCTAGGTAGCCTGTGTTACAGTATCTTGACAATTACTTAGTTATTGTGTATTTATTCAAAATTCAAGATATTGGGAAGTGCGAAAGTGATTTATATATCTATAGTTGAAGGTAATCCTCATTTGCGATCGCTCTTAGGGTGGCATTTACAACAATCAGGTTACATTACCCATCAATATAGTACCATTCAACAAGCCAGAACCAACCTAGTTAACAATCCCCCAACCCTAATGATTGTTGACTCAGACTTACCCGATGGTGATGGGGTAGAATTTTGCCGTTGGTTATCAAAATCCACCCAAGCCCTAATTTTAATCTTATCAGCGAAAACAGGGGAAAAAGATGTGGTAAAAGGTCTCAAAGCAGGAGCCGACGACTACATCAAAAAACCCTTTGGAATGCCAGAATTTCTAGCACGGGTTGAATCTTTATTACGCCGTTTTCGTGTCAATAACGCCCCCCTAGTTCTTGATTTTGGCGATCTAAAAATTGATTTAGTTCAAAGAAGGGTCGAATATAGAAAAACCTTCATTGATTTAACTCCCCAAGAATTTAGTTTACTCTATGTTCTTAGCCAAGCCCAAGGAACCCCCCTGAGTAGAACGGAGCTACTACGTCGTGCATGGCCAGAGGCGATCGAAAATCAACGGACTATTGATACCCATGTATTATCACTACGTAAAAAAATAGAAATTGATCCCAGACAACCTAACCTAATTCAAACTGTGAGAAACGTAGGTTATCGTTTCAATCTCGAACTTTTACACCAAGACAATTCCCAAAATTTACCCCAAGAACCTAATTATCACTCCAAACAATATCAAGATCAAGATAACAATCACCACCATAACCCAAGATCAACCATGACAAGGGAAAGATTAATGGCAAGATAAATTTTCCCAGGAAGTATTGATTGCTAATTTTCGTATCCAATTTTTTTGATAACTCAAAAAATATCCATAACAATTAAATTTAACCTCAAATCCTTTGTCTAATTGAACTTAGAGGACAACTCTCGTGACGCAATTTATATTCTTATGGTATGATAAAGACTATAGCCTAAAAAGCTATGGAGACTTCAGTTAAAGGTCTTCCATTGCAATCATCGATTTAACGGTGAGAGTGATAAACACATCCATAAATTATTTTTACAAAAATACAAAGTCGAGGTTCTATGTCTGACTTAAATCGTGGCATCATGAAATTTGAAGGTGCAGATAAACCTTTAGTAGTAGGCATTTCTGCATTTATCATTCTCGGGAGCATCATCGCCCTGATTATTTGGGCGTTAAAAGTTGCCTATGCAGTAGCCTAAGAAGATTAAATTTAGAAATTTTCTGATCCTAGATTAAACTATGCCATCTATTCAGGGTAAGTTTTGTCTAGGAGAGCATTCAGATATTATTTTTATAAAAAATAATTGTGAGACACTTTAAACCCAGTGAAATAGTTTGTTTAGATAGTCAAAATAATTCTTTATATTGTGAAGTAATTGAAGTTTTAGAAGAGCAAGAAAAGTGTTGGACTCGTCCTGTAATTTTGGTTAACTATAGCAGTGAAGATAATAGTCAACGAATTATTCAGTCAGTATTAGATTTAAGATTTACTTCAGATTTGCTATGGAATTTAGATTTTTTCAGACCTGTTTTTGATACAGAGTATTTTAATTTTTGTTATCAACTATCCGACTTTGAGTTTGACGAGATTAAGTTGAATAGTGCTAAAAAAACTTTAAGAAATTTTATTGAGCAAATATGGAAAATTCACTCTACAAAATAAAAGATTAATCGGGCTACATTACCCAAAAACTAAAATAATGAAATAATCATGGCTACATTATTTATTAATTAATGTAACGCTGTGATATAATCGACGAGGTGTTGCAAAACCTTGCAAGGTAGAAATAGACAGGAGAAAATCATCAAATAAAAAGATAAAAACTCGGTCTATAAAATCTAAATTCAAGCAATAACTTAGGTTGCAAACTGTCTAGTTGCAACATTTTTTTAGTTCAATTACCGAAAAAGTAACCAAGATCAGGTTACAAACTTAGACTGTATATATTATAAATATAGATTATGAAAGACCTTTCTCGATATAGAAATATTGGAATTTTTGCTCACGTTGACGCTGGAAAAACCACCACCACAGAAAGAATCCTCAAATTAACCGGTAAGATTCATAAACTTGGGGAAGTGCATGATGGTGCGGCTACCACCGACTTTATGGAACAGGAGCAGGAGCGAGGAATCACCATTCAATCCGCCGCTACAAGCTGTTTTTGGAAAGATCATCAATTCAATATTATTGATACCCCCGGACACGTTGACTTCACCATCGAAGTATATCGTTCTTTAAAAGTTCTTGATGGTGGTATTGGGGTATTTTGTGCTTCTGGTGGGGTTGAACCTCAATCTGAAACTAACTGGCGCTACGCCAATGACTCAAAAGTTGCTCGTATTATCTACGTTAACAAATTAGACCGTACTGGTGCTGATTTCTATAGCGTTGTTAAACAAGTAAAAGAAATTTTAGCCGCTACTCCTTTGGTAATGGTATTACCCATTGGTATTGAAACTGAGTTTAAAGGAGTTGTTGACTTACTAACTCGTAAGGCATGGGTTTGGGATGAGTCTGGAGATCCCATGAACTATACCATCGAAGATGTTCCTGCGGATATGGTTGAAGATGTAGAAATGTACCGTGAGCAGTTAATTGAAATTGCAGTGGAACAAAATGATGAGTTAATGGAAAAATATCTCGAAGGGGAAGAAATTTCCGTTGATGAGATTAAAAGCTGTATCCGTAAAGGTACTC
>PXEJ01000320.1 GCA_003566215.1 Cyanobacteria bacterium T3Sed10_376R1m
AAAATATCTCCGTTGGCAATTACAGGTATAGTTAATTTTTCTTTTACTTTAGCAATGAAATCCCATCTAGCACTACCAGTATAACCTTGATCCCGGGTCCGTCCATGGATTGTAATCATATCCGCTCCAGCATCCTCCATCCGTTGGGCAAAATCGAGAATGTTAATATCCTCATCACTCCAGCCTAAACGGGTTTTGACTGTTACTGGTACATCTACAGCTTGTTTGACTCCTTGGACAAGGGCGATCGCAACTTCGGGTTGTTTTAGTAACTTTGAACCACCACCCCTTTTTGTGATCTTATTGACAGGACAACCCATGTTAATATCAATGGTTTTTGCCCCCTCATTAACCGCCTTTTGTGCCGCTTGTGCCATAAAATCAGGACGACAGTCGAACAGTTGTATGCTAATAGGTTGTTCCCCCGGATCAATTTCCATTAATCTTGGCAACTGTTTCATATGCTGTAGCTCTGTGGCATTAACCATTTCGGTATAAGTCATCGACTCAGGGGCATAACGTCTAACTAAACGGCGAAAAACTAAATCTGTAACCCCCGACAAAGGAGACTGTAAAACACGACTATTAACTACTACCGAACCAATATTTAAAGGTGTAGCCAGTTTATCAGCCAAAGAAGAAGATATTGCTCTCATATAGCTTTATTAAATAATTTTGCCCCGATTTTTATTAAAACACTTTTTTTTCAACTCCTATATATTCCCACAACTTTCTTGGTATAGTTAAAAGGTGTTGTTGATAAACAAAAATAGAATAAGCTACAAACAAAAACAAACTATGGTCAGCAAACTAAAAAAAGGATCTTTTGTCAGAGCGATTAAAGAAAAACTAGAAAATAGTTTAGAAGCAAAAGCAAGTGATAGTCGTTTTCCTAGCTATATTTTTGAGAGCAAAGGAGAAATCTTGGATTTAAACGATGAATATGCCCTTGTAAAATTTTATACCCCTACCCCTAGTATCTGGTTTCGCCTTGATCATTTAGAAGTAGTAGAATAAAACATCAGATCATGGAATCTATTTATTTATCTTCTTGTAATAGACTAGCAAAGGTAACTATCATCGGAGCGGGGAATGTTGGACGCACATTAGCACAAAGATTGATTGAACGTAATATAGCTGATGTGTGCCTCCTTGATATTGTAGAAGGATTACCCCAAGGGATTGCCCTAGACTTGACCGAAGCCCAAGGGCTAGAATCTCACCATTGTGAAATAATGGGAACAAATCATTATCAAGATACAGAAAACTCCGATATAGTTGTTTTAACCGCTGGGGTAGCTCGAAAACCGGGCATGAGTCGGGATGATTTGTTGAAAATTAATGCAAAAATTGTTACCGAGGCGACTCAAAAATCTTTGCAATATTCCCCCAATGCCATTTATTTGGTGGTAACAAATCCTTTGGATGTAATGACTTATTTGGTATGGAAGACTAGCACTTTACCAAAGAATAAGGTAATGGGTATGGCTGGAGTTTTAGATTCTGCCCGTTTACAAACTTTTATTGCTTGGCAGTTAGGGGTTTCTATTCATGATGTACAAGGGATGGTATTGGGGGGCCATGGTGATTTGATGTTACCTATTCCCCGATATTGTACGGTGAGTGGTATTCCTATTACGGAGTTAATGGATGCCCAAACCATTGAGAGTTTGGTTCAACGTACTAGGGATGGCGGTGCGGAGGTGGTGCGTTTGTTAAAAACTGGCAGTGCTTATTATGCCCCGGCTTCTTCGGCTTGTTATATGATTGAATCTATTTTGTTTAATCAGTCTCGGCTATTGACGGCGGCCGCATATTTGGATGGGGAATATGGTTTAAATGATATTTTCTTGGGTGTGCCTTGTCGTTTGGGTAGTGATGGAATTGAAAAAATTGTGGAATTGGGTTTGACGGAGGCTGAAAAAGCTATTTTACATAGTTCTGGGGATTCAGTTCGTGATAGTGTTGAGGTAGCTTTAAATTTTTTAAAATGATTGATAGAGAAATAAATCGTCCTACATGGGATGAGTATTTTATGTTGATGGCAAAGTTGGCGGCTACTCGCTCAACTTGTTTGGCTTTTCCTGTGGGGGCGGTAATTGTCAAAAATCGTCAGGTGTTGGCTACGGGTTATAATGGCTCTCCTGCTGGTTCAATTCATTGTACGGCTCAAGGTTTTTGTTATGAAGGGTTAAGTAGTTGTGATGCTAGTAAGGATTTACCTTCTAGGGCTGTTCATGCTGAAGCTAATGCGATCGCCCTTTGTTCCCGTCATGGTATTGCAACGGAGGGTGCAACGATTTATGTGACTCTTGAACCCTGTATTTCCTGTCTTAAGTTAATTATTTCTGCTGGTATTAAGGAAGTTTATTATGAAACTCATTTTAATACGGGTGATAAGGTGACGGTGAGGGATTATTATGTGCAAGATAAGTTGGTAAATCTATATCAAATGTCAATTCGAGATTCTGTTTCTTTTAATGCTAGTGAATTTTTGGTTAAACCTGTGTCTCAAAAATTATAGTTAAACTGGGATTGGCTTATATAGTTAGAGTGTCTTTTTCACAAAATACTAAGGGAAATATGTGACAGTTAAAATTGTTGCATAAACCGTAAGGAAAAGTAAAAAGGAATGTTTATGATGTGAATAGGAAGCTAAATAAGGTTTATTATTAATTTACTTCTTGTATTGAAAAACACTTTATATACTACTTTTTATTACTATGAATAATACTAATTCTGCAAAATATTTAAATTTAAAATCCCTTGCTCAAATGTGGGATTTAATCACTCCTCAATATGCGGATACTTTGGCTTTATATGATCCCCATAGTAACCCAGAGGTTAAACTTACCTATAGTCAACTATATAATAGTATTAAACAATGTGCGATCGCCCTTCAAACCATCGGCATCGAATCGGGGAATAAACTATCTTTGTTTGCTGATAATAGCCCCCGTTGGTTAATTGCAGATCAAGGTATAATCATGGCAGGGGCAGTGGATGCTGTCAGGTCATCCCAAGCAGAAAAACAGGAATTACTTTATATCCTAGAAGATAGTGACAGCGTTGCCTTGATTGTCCAAGATTTAGCTACCCTCAACAAACTATTTCCTGAATTAAACCAATTTCCCCTCAAAGCAATAATTTTACTCTCCGATGAAGATGTACCCTCATTAGACATCCCTATCTATAACTTTACTCAGTTAATGGCATTAGGTACGGATAAAAATCTATCCCCCGTGGCTAGGGAAATTGATGATTTACTAACCCTCATCTATACATCAGGCACTACGGGCAAACCAAAAGGGGTAATGTTAACCCATAAAAACCTATTGCACCAAATACGCAACCTCGAGTGTATCATCCAACCAACTAAGGGCGATCGCATTTTAACCATTCTACCCAGTTGGCACTCCTACGAAAGAGCCGCCGAATACTTCTTGCTTTCTAAAGGCACAACTCAAATTTACACTAGCATTCGCTACTTCAAACAAGACTTAAAAGAACAAAAACCCCATTATATGATTGGTGTACCCCGTTTATGGGAATCAATTTATGAGGGAGTACAAAAAACCTTCCGAGACAGTGGCAAACAGAAATTAGTCAACTTCTTTTTAGGAGTATCTCAACAATATTTAGATGGTAAACGTAACCAACAAGGTTTAACTTTAGATAACCTTAACCCTAGTACCACAGATAAAATCGTTAATACAATCAAAGTCATTGTTTATTACCCCCTACATTGGGTTGGAGATAAATTAGTCTATAAAAAAGTTAGAGAAGGAGTTGGGGGTAGTATTAAAGCATGGGTTAGTGGTGGTGGCTCCCTTGCCAAACACATTGATAACTTCTTTCAAATTGTCAATATTCCCCTATTAGTAGGCTACGGTTTAACGGAAACTTCCCCCGTTACCAATGCTAGACGCATGAATCGTAATATTGTTGGTGCATCAGGGCAACCTCTCCCCGAAACAGAAATTATGATTGTCCATCCCGAAACTAAAGAACTTTTACCCCAAGGAGAAAAAGGATTAGTTTTTATTCGAGGCACCCAAGTAATGCAAGGTTACTATAAAAAACCTGAAGCCACCGCCAAGGCTATTAATGAGGATGGTTGGTTTGATAGCGGAGACTTAGGTTATGTCACCCCCCAAAATGATTTAGTTATCACAGGCAGGGCAAAGGATACCATCGTTTTAAGTAACGGCGAAAATATTGAACCTCAACCTTTAGAGGACGCTTGTTTGCGTAGTGCTTACATTGACCAAATTATGTTGGTAGGACAAGATCAAAAATACTTAGGAGCATTAATTGTTCCTAACCTTGACGCTTTAAAATCATGGGCGCAACAACATAATGTTACTTTAAATATTCCTGAAATTAACGCCCCTAGAGAAGAAGTAGAAAAGAGTAGCCTTTATTCTAAAGAAGTTATGAAGCTCTTTAAAGATGAGTTAAACCGTCAGGTTAAAAATAGACCGGGGTATCGTCCCGATGACCGTATTGGAGCTTTTCAATTGATTTTAGAACCTTTTTCTGCAGCTAATGGTATGCTAACTCAAACCTTAAAAATGAAGCGCCCTGTCGTAACGAGCCATTATCAAGATATGATAAACGGGATGTTTTAAAGAAAATTTTAACTAATTATTATGCAATTAAATCTTAATACCTCTGGATTGGTTCTTAAGCGCCCTGTTAATGTCAAGGTAATCGTTACTCCTGCATGGCAAGAAGAAGCCCAAAAACAATTGCAAAATCAAGTTAATAATGTTGATCAACAATTATTACAGCTTGATCAACAGGGGCAACGTGCGATCGCAGAAATTCAAAAACAGGGCAGTCTTCAAGCCAATCAACAAATTGAAAATATTCAACAACAGGTTAATCAGAAAAAAAACGAACTTTTACAAAACAAAAATCAAATGCTACAACAAATGCAACAAGTTCAATTATTAGAACTAGGGCAAGAAGTAGTACAAGCGCAAATGGAAAGCTTTTTTGAAGTAAAAGAAGGAGACAATTTAGTGGAAAAACTAAACATTGAAGTAGTCTTGAGAGACGGAGTAATTGAGGAAATTAGAGGAAAAATTTAATCATCTGTTACAATATTCGTGAAACCACAAACAATAGGAGTATCTCTTAAATTATGGCAGATAGAGAAACAAAACAAGGTCAAATGGAAAGCACCCTTAAAGAATGGGGCGCAAAAATTGACGAATTAAAAGCTAAAACCGACGAAGTTGGTGATGATGCAAAAGCAGATATTCAAACAAAAATAGAATATCTAGAAAGTAAAAAAGCAGAGATGCAGTCTAACTTGGATAAACTAAAAGCCTCTAGTGATGATGCTTGGGAAAGTGTCGTTTCTGGTTTTCAAGGTGCATGGGCAGAATTAGGTAATGCTTTTGAAGAAGCAGCATCCAAGTTTAAATAATCTTTGATAAATTTAGTTATTGTCTAACACACATAGCAATTATTAAATTTTGAGGGTGGAACATAAATTCCACCCTGTTTTCTCTCTACCTCCATTAAGCAAAAATTAAGGTTTGCAAAATAACTAAAAAGCTATAAATATCAAGAGTTAAGACATACTATCGCCATCACAAAATAAAACTTTTTTTACAAAAAACTAGCAAAAAAAAAACAAAGTCACAAATACTACAGTAAAATTGTAAAATTCATAATTGTCCATTATCCATTATCAATTCTCCTCACCAAAACACTTTTTGATCACACCCTACATAGAATAAGAGCAAAAACTTGTTGTAAATAAAGCATTTTTTGAGCAAAGCTTAATTATCAACTATAATTATTAGTTGTTACGCCATCTTTCTTTAAAATATCATCGGCAAAGGATAGAGAATTAAATGACTAATGATAACCCACTTAAACACATATTAGGTATTGAATTAAATACAGGTAAAAAAACACTTTTTTTAGAAAATAATACTTATACTATTGGTAGAAGTTCTAGTAATAATATTATTATTAATAACCGTGTAATTTCTCGTCATCACTCTACTCTAATTCAAGTTATTTATCAAAATATTCAAACTAATACTCAAGAAAAAGAATTTTGGATTCTAGATGGAGATTTAAAGGGAAATAAAAGCACTAACGGTATTTTTGTAAATGGTAAAAAACGTCTTTTGCACCAACTTAAAGCAGGAGATATTATTGTTTTAGGGGGGATGGAAGTAAGAGCAAAATATGACATAGTTGATATAAAGTCTAAAACCTTTTATAGTCTTATTAATCAAAATAGTGCTAATGAATCATCTTCCGAGGAAATTAATGAATCTCAAGATTTATCTACGGTAGCAACCTTTGATAATCAAAAAAATATTGAACCTTTAAAAGATTTTTTAATTAAGAGGTTAAAAAATTTCAATGAAGTATATGACTATCCTTTTCTCACAGTTAATACTCAAGGGGAGATTATCAAGATTAGTGAAAAAATGAAGGAAGAGTTTCCTTCTATTGAAATGGAAAAAACTAACCACCCATTATTACAAAATATTGACCTTAACAGTTTTCAAGATCAGGTACAATTTTTAGTTAAGGATATTAGAATTGAAGATAAATCTTTTACTGTCTATATTTATGATAATCAAAAAGAAATAACAGTTTCTTTGATAAATGCAGACCATCAAAACTTACTCAGAGAACAACTAGCAATTTATGATGAGCAATCTGAAGATTTTATCGAAAAAATTTCTGAAGGAGTTGTTTTTGTTGATGTTGAAACCAAAACTATATTACATACTAACTCTAGCTATTATAAAATGCTTGGTTATGAAAATAAGGAAGATTTATTAAATCAAAAAATAGACGATTTATTAATACTTGATCATGCTATCTTAGTAGAAGATATTAATAGGATAAATCAAGATAAGATTATTTTTAGTAGAGAATCAATTCACATTGCTAAAGATAAGTCTTTAGTCCCAGTTAAAATGATGGGTCAAATGTGTAGTTTTTTAGGTAAAAAAACAATGTTTATCTCTATTCAAAACATGACCGAAGAGAAAAAATTAGAGGATCTTTTACGCTATCAAAATTATCATGATGTTGTGACAAATTTACCTAATTATAAATTGTTTAGAGAACAATTATATTCAGCATTAGTTAATCAAAAGAAAGAAGATCAATCTGGCATTACTTTAGTTTTAGTTAAAATCAATGAATGGCGTAATATAGGTTATCAATACGGTTATGATATAGCAGAAGTTTTATTAAAAAAGGTTGCGAAGAAACTAAAAAAATCTTTATCTTTAAGAGATTTAATTTATCGTTGGCGTGATGATGAGTTTGCTATTATGCTATCTCAGATAGAGTCATCTTCTAATCTAGATATTGAAGATAAAATTATTGATATTACTAGAAAATCTTTATTGATTGACAATCAAGAAATTAAATTCAGTTTTACCCTTGCTAAAGTAAATTCTGAAGAAGATAGCAGTGATGAAAATTTACTTCAAAGTGCGGACAAAATTCTTGCTCAAAAATATTATCAATACATCGTTGTTGAACCTCCCCGACCTGAAGGTACGGGGATTCCCATATAGACTCTTATCTAGGCAATAGCCCCCGACAGAACGCCATTACTGGGC
>PXEJ01000294.1 GCA_003566215.1 Cyanobacteria bacterium T3Sed10_376R1m
ACGCATAACCATACACATATGAGTTGCTTCGATTACTACGGCAACTCCTTGGGGTTTTAATAAACCCTGTAAGGCATCGGCAATTTGAGCCGTTAAACGTTCTTGTACTTGCAACCTTCTGGCGTACATTTCACAAATTCGAGCAATTTTTGATAAACCGATTACTTTACCATTAGGAATATAGGCGACGTGCGCTCGTCCTAAAATTGGTAAAATATGGTGTTCACAGGAACTAAAAATATCAATATCTCTAACTAATACCATTTCGTTAGTATTTTCTTGAAAAACCGCTCCATTTAACAATTCATCAAGGGATTTTTCATAGCCAGAGGTAAGAAATTTCAAGGCTTTAACTACTCGCTTAGGAGTATCTTTTAATCCCTCTCTATCGGGATTTTCCCCTAATCCTAACAACAATGTTTTTACGGCTTCCACCATTTGCTCCTCGCTAACACGGGGGGAAGATTTGGTTGCTAAAGAAGGTAACCTATTATCTTTTGAATTGATTATGGGAGATTGAGTAAATGTCATGGTGTTTTGCAATAAGTCCTATATTAAAATGATAACCATTATCATTAAAAACAACAACCAATAATAACTTTTGCAGATAAGAAAATTTAAAAGTTATAGAAACAAAATACAGCTATGAATATCAAGGATGAAGGTTGGCGTATTTTAAAAGTGGTGGAACAAATCGCTTCTACTTCACCAAGAGAGAGTAATACCAAGTAAAGGCACTGCTTTTACAAGGCATCTCTGTGTAAAGGAAGAATTCTCTCACCTTAAGGTGAGAGGAGTTGTCATAACTCTATTTGTGTATCTGTTTTTTGATTTTGTTGCATTTCCATTATTCTTTGTTGTTGTTGTTGACGAAAATTTTTGGCAGCGTTATCAATGCTACGGTTACTATCTTCGTTAAATGCACTGCTATTACGGCGATTCATCATGGTGGCATTATGAATTAACTGCATGGGATTGATGCCATCCCCATAGAGGGGGTTTTGTTCGTTAGATGGGAAAGGGTTGTCTTGTCTTTGGTTTATGCTTTGAGCTGATGCGGTGGTAATGGCAAGGGTTGATACACCTAAGGCGATAAATAGACTGTTGAATATTTTCTTTTTCATGATTTTTATTGTTTTTCCATTAATTAATAAAGTTAGGCAAAACGACGACTTAATAAGGGTTTAATTGCTAATAAAATTAGCGAATCAAAAATGCACAATAATAGTAATACTAACCCAAAGTTAAAATCTATCCAAGGGGTGTTAATGACGATGCTATTCAAGCTCCAATCTACATTTTGATAAATATAGCGAATCGGCTCGATAGCATAGGTTAATGGGTTTAAACTAGCAATTATTTTTAACCAGTTAGCCATAAAGCTCATTGGTGCAAGGGCTGTACTAGCAAATAATAATGGTAAATTTATTACGAATATTACTGCTAATAGTTCAATATGTCCGGGAAGGGCAAAGGCTAGTCCTAAGCTTAATCCTGTTACTCCTAAGACTATTAAAAATACTATAAGTGCGATCGCACTTAAGCTAACAAAACTGGGTAAACCAGCACCAATAAAAGCACTAGCTATAATAATTACAGCCGTTTGAATTAAACTAAGACTAATAATATAAATAGTAGAAGCCGCCACAATAGAAAACCGAGTAGTTAAAGGAGCAACCAAGAGGCGATTTAAAAAGCCAAATTCTCGATCAAACATAATTGGTAAACCCGCATTTAAAGCCCCTGAAAAAGCAGTAAAAACAATAATACCGGGGGCTAAAAACTGCCCATAACTAAAATCATTGCCAAATAAACTTTGAGGGGCATTATAAAACAAAGCACCAAATAAAATTAACCACATAAAAGGTTGAATAACTCCAGCAACAAGACTAGATGGACGACGTTGCAACTGAATAAAAAGACGCTTTGTTAAAGCAAAAGTTTCCTGAAAAAAATCAGCAAAAACATTACTTTCTACTGCAATACTATTACTATTAGGAGCTAAAATTGCCGCAAATTGTTTAGAATTAATTGTTTGAGTCATAGTATTTTGAATAATTACTAGATGGTACTTTCTATTTTAAGTGACCATTATTTTCTTCTTACTTACCTCAATTTTACCTTGACTTCAAAATAATTTAAGTATTAAAGAAATACACTGGATATTTAAGAGCGAGGAGTAAACGATCGCACTTCTAATATTTTCCCGATCATCGAAATAGTCATCACATCATCTCTGATTATTCCTTCTACTTCCACTTCTAAACCATCCTGACGTAGCGGTGCTGGAGGATTATGTAGCTCATAGGTTTCCCCTTGGTCACTCAGCAATGCCCATGCTCCTAAGGCAATGGCACGATATTCTACTTTACCAATAACTTTAATCATATATACACTCACACAAAAAAATAACAGTAGTCGGAAATTGACTCACTCAATCAGTTCCTATCCTAGTTGATACTGCTCGAAGTTGTACTATTATAAATAATTTTTAATAGTCCCATGGCTTCCTGAGTCTTTTCATCTTAGGAAATCAGAGCTAGAGTACTGACTACTGCTATTTCTTTTTTCATCCTTGAGAATGTAACTAACCGTAAACAGCTTATTTAACCTCCTTGTTATTATTTGATTTCTATTAACTTTTATTTTTTCCTTATCTACACTGATTTTTCTTAGAGTTGCACTGAAAACCAATTATAAATTCAAGTAAAAATTGATCCAGTTCCCTTGCTCTCATTTGTAGCACTTTAGGAAATATGAAACAGAAAACGAAAGGCTGTTTCGGCACTCGAAAGACAGATAATATCACGTATCTTATTCAGCTAATTTACCTCCTTTTTTCAATAGAGTTAACACTCGCTGGTTCATCTAACGAAGGAAGATTTATTTCTTCCATATATATAATATAACTAAATTTATTTTACAATGGTATTTTTGTTTACAAAACTTTACCTCTTTTCTTCTATTTTAAAAAGTAGTGTTTTGCGAGAATTTCCACTAAATTAACATCTCTTTCTAGTAAGCAACAATGGCCACTATGGGCAAGAATACTCACAAAAGCATTAGGGAAAAAAGTGGCTAATCTTTCAACTTCTTCAACAGAAGGCAATAGTCTATCTTCCGCCGAGGCAACTAATAAAACAGGGGCAGAAAAACTTTTTAGTTTCTCAATATTACAAGAAAATTTGTTCAATAAAGTAATGCGATTAGATACCGTTAATGGTGATAAACACTGTAATGCTTCTAATAAAGTTAACCTTTGAGGAAGTGCGATCGCATCTAATTTTGCTAAAAAAGGTAAAAGTAAAAGAGTAGAGCTATTATAAACAAAATCAGGCATAATTCTTGTGATATAACTTCCCCAATTAAGCCAACTACGACGAGAAAAGCTAGATGCCGGGTTAATAAGAATTACCTTGTGAAAGAATTGAGGTATTTTCTCAACTAATTTTAAAGCCACACAACCCCCAAAAGACTCACCACAAAGATAAATTGGATCATCACCATGGGCATTAAATTCCTTGTGTAAAAAATTAATTAATTTAAACACAAAAAAATCCCAATCATCTACTATATCATCGCCAAAACTAAGACATCGTACCCGAAAAAAAGTTTCAAGACTCAGCTGATTGTGGAAAAGTTTACCACTGCCATCCATTCCGGGAAGATAAACTAACAATGGTTTTTGATCATTAGTTAATTTATAAGGCAAAAAATTCAAAATATTTTAACTATAACTATACTTACAATATTTAATTAAACAAAAAAAGGGAACAGAAATTTTACTAATTATTCTGCTAAGTCAATTGTAACATTGCGTCCAAATTAAGTTTCATACTATCCCTTCGATAAAAAATAAGAATATAGGTAAATGGCATACCAACAAAATTTGTCCAATTCATAAAAAAAGACTTCCTACTAAAGAGATAAAATTAATATATAATCAATGTTAAGTACTTAATTAATCAAAAAAAATAATCATCCCATAGTTGATTATTAATTGTGAATCCAGCTAACATAGAGTTAAAATATTATACTTATTAACCCGTTTATCCCATCTAATCCTTTGTCTTCCCGATTATACATTTGCATCTTTACTCCAGACCCAAACATTATTCAGTCATTAACTAAATGGCTCAATGGTAGTCATGGACAAGAATTGTGCGATCGCTACTATCTGCATATCATAGAATCACCTACAGAATTAACAGAATTTGTCACCGAAAATAAAGAAAAAATTGATTGTTTGATAATACTATACAACGAGGTTAGTAGCAAAATAGTTACCGACTTCTATGAACAAGGGCTAGTCTTACCCACAGTCATTATAGAATCATCCAACTACATCATAGAATCAGACAACCAAGAAATCTCTCCAAAGGTACTTTCCGAAAAAACAACAAAAGGAAAAGAATCACCATTTTTCCTGTATCATATCGGAGAAATAAAAATAAAAACCCATCAAATAGACAATATAGTTAACCATATAGATAAAGCAATCACTCAATTTCTATATCTTGCCCCCAGTTGTCCCATTACCGAAAACCCCAACAAAATACCCCAACAAAATGAAGAAAAACAAAACTTTCTACTTTTACAACAAAGAAGACTTGCCTCAAAGCTCAAAGAAAGATTAGGATATTTAGGAGTATATTATAATCGCAAATCAGACTACTTTTACCATAATTTAGAAAAAGAAGACCAAAAAGAATTAATCGAACAATTAAGCCTTGAATATAGAGAAATAATCATCATTTACTTTGGACAAGAAACAGAAGTAAATCCACTCATAGATCAATTTGTCAATCAATGCTTTTTTGCCGATTTATCAGTGTCCCAAATCCTCGAGATTCACATGGAATTGATGGATGAATTTGCCCAACAACTCAAATTAGAAGGAAGAAATGAAGAAGTATTACTTGATTACCGTCTCGCATTAATAGACATTATCGCCCACCTTTGCGAAATGTATCGCCGTTCAATTCCCAGAGAAGACTTGCCCTTTGAAGTCTTATTTCCCCTAGATTAAAATATAACAATAAATAGGAAAACCCTATAAAAAATAACTTTATGAGTCCTTTAAAAAAAACCTATGTTCTTAAATTATACGTAGCTGGAAATACCCCCAACTCCGTTAGAGCCTTAAAAACATTAAAAAATATTTTAGAAAAAGAATTTAAAGGGGTTTACGCCCTTAAGGTAATTGACGTATTAAAAAATCCTCAATTAGCAGAAGAAGATAAAATATTAGCAAGCCCTACCCTCTCTAAAGTCCTACCACCTCCTGTTAGAAAGATTATCGGAGACTTATCGGATCGAGAAAAAGTGTTAATAGGCTTAGATTTACTCTACGAAGAAATCAAAGAGCGAGAATAAGTTATCATAGCTAAGGATTATAAATAAAACCAAAAAAAAACTACTTATATTAACTGTTAAATAAATTAATATTAGAAATGGCGAAAGATTTAATTAGCAAAGAAAAAAAAGAAGAATTAAGAGCAAAAGGTGTAAAAAAAAGACGCACCATGATTGAAGGTTTTGATGAGATTACTCACGGTGGTTTACCTATTGCAAGAACAACCCTCGTTAGTGGTACATCAGGTACAGGAAAAACTCTTTTAGCCATTCAATTTATTTATAATGGAATTAAACATTTTGATTGCCCCGGATTATTTATTACCTTTGAAGAATCACCCAATGATATTATTCAAAATGCCTATAGTTTTGGGTGGGATTTACAGAGTTTAATAGATCAAGGTAAACTCTTTATTTTAGATGCTTCCCCCGATCCTGAAGGACAAGAAGTTGTGGGCAATTTTGATCTTTCTGCACTGATTGAAAGAATCCAATATGCTGTTAATAAATACAAAGCAAAATTAGTTTCTATTGACTCAGTTACAGCCGTATTTCAGCAATATGATGCCGCTTCCGTGGTGCGCCGTGAAATATTTCGCCTAGTAGCACGACTAAAGTATTTGCAAGTTACATCCATCATGACCACCGAAAGAATAGAAGAATATGGACCTGTAGCTAGATTTGGGGTAGAAGAATTTGTATCAGATAATGTCGTCATAGTTCGTAATGTCTTAGAAGGAGAAAGAAGAAGACGCACAGTAGAAATTCTCAAATTAAGAGGTACTACCCACATGAAGGGAGAGTATCCTTTTACTATCACAGGAGATGGTGTTAACATCTTTCCTCTGGGGGCGATGCAGCTTACCCAGCGCTCATCTAACGCCCGTAGCTCATCGGGTATTAAAATCCTTGATGAAATGTGTGGCGGTGGTTTCTTTAAAGATTCTATTATCTTGGCCACAGGGGCAACAGGTACGGGCAAAACCTTATTAGTCAGTAAATTCTTACAAGAAGGTTGTCGTCAAGGAGAAAGGGCGATTTTATTTGCCTATGAAGAGTCTAGGGCTCAGTTATCCCGCAATGCTTCTTCTTGGGGTATTGATTTTGAGGAAATGGAGCAAAAGGGTTTACTGAAGTTACTATGTTCTTATCCTGAGTCCACTGGTTTAGAAGATCATTTGCAGATGATTAAATCGGAGATTGCAGAGTTTAAACCTAGTCGCATTGCCATTGATTCTCTTTCTGCTTTGGCTAGGGGAGTTACTAATAATGCTTTTCGTCAATTTGTGATTGGGGTGACAGGCTATGCAAAACAGCAGGAAATTACTGGGTTTTTCACCAATACTACCGATCAATTTATGGGAGCTCACTCTATTACAGAATCTCATATTTCTACTATCACTGACACGATTTTGATGTTACAGTATGTAGAAATTCGTGGAGAAATGTCTAGGGCTATTAATGTTTTTAAAATGCGTGGTTCATGGCATGATAAGGGTATTAGGGAATATAGTATCAGTAAGGATGGACCTAATATTAAGGATTCTTTCCGTAACTACGAACGGATTATTAGTGGTTCTCCTAGTAGAATTAGTATTGATGAGAAAAGTGAATTATCTCGTATTGTTAAGGGAGTTAAGGACAAAAATCAATAGCTTATTTATTTCAAAATCCAGTTTTTCTTAAAAATCAATTAGGGTTTGCTGAGTAACTTTGCATGAGTTTAATAGAAAAGTATGCCTAAAGCTTTGAAACTGTTCACTATTCGATGTTTTACGATAAAATAGTGATAAAGTTAACTTTTATGTGCAAAAAATGATTCGTAGCTATTATTTTGATACTGAAACAAGAAAAAGTTTTGAATTACCCGGTTCTAAACCTCATTATAATCCCGATCGCTACGGACAGGTACAACATATATTTTTAGACTTAGAATTAGACATAATAGCCCAGAAGTTTGGCGGTACTTGTGCCATTACTTTAACCCCCATCCGTCAAAATATTAGTCAATTAACTCTTGATGCCGTTGATTTAGAGATTGAATCAGTTTTTATTGAAAACATTAGTCAACCCTTTGATTATGACGGAGAAATTTTAACCATCAATTTACTACAGCCTACCACTACAAAAGACTTAGTAATTGTCATTAAATATAGTAAAGAAAAACCCCAAAGAGG
>PXEJ01000051.1 GCA_003566215.1 Cyanobacteria bacterium T3Sed10_376R1m
TACCTATGAAGGTAGTTTTAGTTTTGATGATAATGAAAGTGCTGTGGAAGATTTTGTCACGGGATTACAGACTCGCCCTCTAAATACCTTTAACTTTAATTTTGAAGGCACAATATATGATAATCCAACATTAGGCACAGCAGACTTCGATCTTGATGATAACTTTATCGGCTTAACCTATAGTGATGGTGATGGTATTTTTACTTTTGGTACTGATTCTTTCACCCTCGATGTTGATGACGCATTTTTCACTTATGATGTATCAGGTTTTCAGGGTACAGGGTTAGTTTCTTTCAACCTAAGCACCCCAGAAAGCACCACAACCCCCGAACCGGGTTTCTTGCTCGGTTTAGGTTTATTTGGTACTACTCTTTTGACAAAAAGACTCAATAAATAGTTAGTAGTAGGGGCGATTAATTAATCATAAGTGCGATCGCCCCTCACCATAAAACAAGAAAAATTATTAGACCCAACCTCCAAAAATTGTTCCCCATAATCCCTTAATCCTCATGCTCTGAATAAAGCATTTGTACTAATATAGACCATTTTCCCCCAAAACCTGAGTAAGATATAATTATAGGTTTGCAGTATAAACACAATTAAGAACTATTAAATTATGTTTTGGGCGGATAAAATAGCGCAAAGTTCCCGACAAGAAGAATTAGTCAATGACTCAAAAACTCCGTCTGGTAGAGTCCACGTAGGTTCAGTCAGAGGTGTTATCATTCATGATGTCATGTATCGAGCCTTAAAAAGAGCTAACAAACCCGTCAAATTTACCTATGGAGTAGATGATTATGACGCATTAGACACCGTACCCTATTATTTAGACCAAGAAAAGTTTACTCCTTATTTGGGCTATCCCCTATGTAATGTGCCTTCCCCCAATGATAAAAGCAGTGACTATGCTAAATATTTTATGGAAGAATTCTTGGAAGTGTTTAAATATTTAGGAGTAAAAGCAGAAATTTATTATTTGAGAGATTTATATAAATCTGGTAAGCTAAACTCTTATATTGATACTTTTTTACAAAATGCCCAAGCCGTTAGGGAAGTATATTTAAGCGTCAGTAAAGCCCAAAGAGCCGATAATTGGTATCCTTTTCAAGTCATCTGTGAAAATTGTGGAAAAATCGCCACCACCGTAACCACTGATTATAATGGCTCAGAAGTTTTTTATACCTGTAAGGAAGACGCTACTGATTGGGTAAAAGGATGCGGACATTCTGGTTGGGTATCTCCTTTCGATGGTAATGGTAAATTGCCTTGGAAAGTGGAATGGGTAGCCAAATGGGATTTAGTTGGGGTGACAATGGAAATGGCAGGAAAAGATCATTCTCAAAAGGGTGGTTCTAGGGATGTGGCTAATGCTATTTGTCGTCGAGTATTAGACAAAAAACCTCCTTTTCATTCTCCCTATGAATTTATTTTAGTTAATGGTACTAAAATGAGTTCTTCTAAAGGAGTTGGTTCTAGTGCCAAAGACATGGCAGATTTATTGCCCCCAGAAATTTTACGATTTTTGATGTTAAAAACTCAGCCAAAAACTGTCATTAATTTTTCTCCTAATTATGATAATATTACCCGTTTATTTAGGGATTATGATAATTTATTAAATTCTTATGCCAATTTACAAAAAGAAAATGAAAATGTTGAATTGGATAAGACATTATTACCTTTATTTTATGCTCAATTAGATGAAGAAATTAAACCATATTATACCTTTGATATTAGTACCTTAATTTCCTTGTTACAAGTTCCCCATTTGGATTTAAAACGGGAAATCAAAAAACGAGCAGAGGTTGATTTGACTGAGTATGATTGGGAAAAAATTGATGAACGGATTAATGTTGCTCAAAAATGGTTAGCTGATTATGCTGATGAGGAAGAAAAGCTCGTTATTTATTTTGATAAAGTTCCTGAAGTTGTTTCTCAACTAACTCAAGAGCAAATTACTTATTTAGCTAAGTTAAAAGATATTTTAAGCACTGTAGAGAAGTGGGAAGGTGAGGAGTTACAAACTGCTTTATTCACTGCTACAAAAGAGTTAGGATTTTCTCCTGCGATCGCATTTCCTGCGGTTTATTATTCTTTCTTGGGTAAAGATAAAGGACCTAAAGCTGGTTATTTATTTTCCTATTTAGATAAAGATTTTGTGCTAAAAAGATTGACTGATGTTATTAATTAACAATTAAACTTGTACAAAAGGGAGCAAAATTTGTTCCCTTACTTATTTTTAGATTTTTAATATCCAGTTCCCCTAGATAATTTATAAATCAAAAATGCCTTTATAAATACATATATAAATTTAATCTAAGTCTGAGAGAATATTAAAACCTAGAACATAAAATTAGTTACAAAATGAAAATATTTATTGCTAGAATATATTGTTTTTTAGTTAATCTATTTACTACCCAAAAAAACACAACCATTAATATTGATTCTTTTTGGCGTGGAAAAAATGAAATCGATTTAATTAAAAGATTATTAAATCAAAAAAATAGTAAAATTAATATAGTTATCGATCCTCCCAATAGTTACTTTTTTATAAAATTATTTATTGATTTTATATATTATGATAAATTAGTATTAATTCATGGCTGTGAACCACCTATTCTTAATAATATAAGCAATAATGTATTAAAGTTTGGTAATTATTTTTCTAAAATATATTCTTTTGATCAACAAGTATTGAACAAATTTGACCATAGTTATTTATTTTGTTTTGGTAGTTGTTGGGTTCTTAATGAAAAGGGTGAGCCAATAATTACTAAACAGCAATATCACAATCTTTTTACTACTAATAAAAAATTTAAATTGAGCTTTATAAGAAGTAAAAAAAAATGTTTATCTGGTCATAAACTGCGGTACACATTATATGAAACTATTACAAAAAAACGTTCCTATGAGTTGTTTTTCCCTGAATCTTATTTAGATACAAAAATACCATTATTTCACGATTCGATGTTTCACCTTGCGATCGAAAATTGTCAACAAAACAATTACTTTACCGAAAAAATAATCGATTGTTTTATTTCTTATACAATTCCCATTTATTGGGGATGCCCTAATATTTTTGAATATTTTGATATAAATGGTATTATAACTTTTTCTAGCAAAGAACAACTAGAATTAATCTTAGACTCTTTAACTCCCGAAGACTACACAAAAAGATTAGATGCAGTTCTAAAAAACAAAAAAATAGCTGAGGAGAAATACGTTTTTTTTGCTGATAGGTTAAACTTCTTTATTGATAATTTAAATTAAGAAATAAGGCAAGAGGCAAAAGTGTTCAAATATTTTTTGACTAAAAAATAGTTAAAAGTACAAAAATTAGAGAAATTATACATAATTTCAGAAAATCCATGACCAGAAACACCATAAAAATGTAAGATTAACTTAACAATTGCATTAATTTTGAAGAGGGATCAACCAAAAATGACAACTTCCCCGTTTTATCAAGGAATCCAGTATTTTAAAGACAAATTACCCCATTTTGCTGAATATGGACAAGCAAATGCTATTTCAGAAGGGCAAACTGCTATTTCTTCCCCCACAGATAAAAACGCAGTATATCAAACTCTCCTCGCCGCCGATGCCCTGCGTTACCTAACTCTACATATCACCGCTACAAAACAATCTGGACACCCAGGTGGCTTTGCCAGTATAGCAGATGCGATCGCATCTCTAGTCATGCTAGGACATAAAAACATTATCACCGAAGTAGGACACCACGCCCCCGGATTTTACAGTACCGTATTTATGGATCAATCCCTTGAAAAAATGGGCATCCATACCGTCGAGCAGATGGGAGAAAGATTTAGAGAAATGCACGGACTTCTAGGACACTTATCAGGGCAAATCCCCGGACTTCTCAACCCCGCAGGACCTCTTGGACAGGGGCAACACTTCGCCATGGCAGGGGCAAAACTACACCCCAACACCCTTTTCCCCGTTACCATTGGAGATGGTGGCTTAGGTGAACCCTACATCATGAGTAGCTTCGGACATTTTAACACCGCCTATCCCCAAGTCACCAACTTTTTACCTATCTTAGTGTGGAATGGATATTCCCAAGAACATCATAGTATGGTATCCACCAAAACCAACCAAGAAATGATCGCCTATTGGCAAGGCAACGGCTTCCGGGAAGTTATCTTAGTCAATGCTAAAGACTACGACGACAGTAACCAACAAGGATAGTATGTAGATAGCACAAAATTTTCCTTCGAGAAACGCTTAGAATTCACCCAAGCAATTTTAGAAGCTACCGACAAAGCCGCCAAATCGGCATTAGAAGGCACATTAACCGTTTTAATTGTGAAACAACTAAAAGGGGCAGGGGTTCACAAAACAGGATCAAAATCTCATAACCTTTACCCCGGAGATAGCCTAGATAAAGACTATATCGTCAGTGCATTGCAAGAAAGAGCCTTAACCAAAGAAGCATGGGAATTAGTCCGCACCAACTTTGTCCGTGCCAACGGTGGTTCAAACGCTCAAAAAGCCGTTACCGAGTCAGTTTTACCCCTTGCTGATTTAGGTAAGTTGCCTTTAACTGAATATGAAGTAGGAGGAGAGAAAAAAGTATCTACCACTGCCATGGGTGAGTTAGTAGTTCATGTGGGCAAAAATGACCCTAACTTTGTGGTTACTAATGCTGATGGTAACGCCGCATCGGGAATTAACAATATTAATATAGGTTTAAAAATTGTTCATCCCACCACCGATGAAGACTATTTTCAGCAACCCATCGGGCAGGTTTATGAACCTTTGAGTGAGGATGCCTGTGCTGGATTAGCGGTGGGACTTGCTTTATTTGGCGCTCGTAGTTTATGGTGTTCCTATGAATCTTTTGCTATTAATGGTTTACCCATCTGGCAAACTGTTACCCAAGCCATGGCAGAATTGAGACGGGAAACCCCTTCTACCATTACTCTATTCACCGCAGGGGCATTGGAGCAAGGGCGCAACGGATGGACACATCAACGCCCAGAAGTTGAAAACTATTTCGCAGGAATGATGCGCAATGGCAATATTTTCCCTCTTTTTCCCTGTGATGCTAATAGTACTCAAGTATGTTATGAATGGGCTTTGGGTACAACTAATAAGGGTATTACTATTACCGTTAGTAAATCTCCTTTGCCAATTTTAACTACCTTTGAACAAACTAGGGAAGCCCTTGAAAAAGGTGGGGTAATTCTTCATGATTCCGAAGGAAGCAAAAAAGTTGTTTTTGCGGTAATTGGTGATATGACTTTAATTCCTGTGTTGGAAGCAGTCAAGGCTTTAGAAGCTGAAGGGCTTGGGGTACGTATTGTTTCTGTTATCAATCCCCGTCGTCTATATCGCTCTACGGATGTGGCTTGGGATAGTTGCACTGTTAAGGATGATAATTTTCTTGATGATGTTGCTTTTGAAAGGTTGTTTGGTGGTGATGGACTAATAGGTGTCACTGGTGGTGCTAGTGGTATGTTAGAACCGATTATGTTACGTAGCAATGCTAAACGGGATACTTTTGCTTGGAAACGTGGGGAAACTACTGCTAGTGCTGGGGAGTTGATGGCGTTTAATGGTTTGAGTGCTCAGGCTTTGATTGCTAGGGCAAAAGAGTTAGTTAGTTAATTTATTTATTTATTTAATTGGTGGGCATTGCCCACCTTGTTTTCCGTTCTTAACTGTTGAGCCTAAGTTCCATTCTCGTTAAATTTTTAAAAAATGTGAGCTTAAAAATACAAATGATCGTTCACATTAACCGGATGTATAATAGAAGACAATATAAAAAACTTAATAAAAAAAATCAGCACCTGTGACATATTCTTCTTTTATTGCCTCATTAAGGGGACAGGAATCTGACTCAATCTTAAAATATGATGCAAATGCGATCGCACGTTACTATAATAACCGACCTTGGTTAGGATTATTTCGTAGTTTTAAAATAGTTAGTTTATTTGTAGTTTTTGTACTCCAATTACTCTTTGATAAATGGCTGAAACGAGAAGAAAAAAATAAATTAAAAAGAGCGGAAAGACTAAGAAATATTTTAACAAAATTAGGTGCAACATTTATAAAAGTTGGTCAAGCACTTTCGACTAGACCTGATTTAATTCGTCCTGATTTTTTAGATGAATTAATAAAACTACAGGATCAATTACCCCCCTTTAATAATCAAACTGCCTTCGAGATTATCGAAAGAGAACTTGATATGCCAGTTAATCAAGCCTATAGAGAAATATCTCCTAATCCCATTGCAGCCGCTAGTTTAGGGCAGGTATATCGAGCGGTATTACACACAGGAGAGGATGTAGCAGTTAAAGTTCAACGTCCTAATTTATTGCCTGTTATTACCCTAGATTTGTATTTAATGCGATTGGGTTCTAAGTGGATTGCTCCATTTTTACCCCTTAATTTAGGTCATGATTTAGGATTAATTGTCGATGAATTTGGCATAAAATTATTTGAAGAAATTGACTATGTTAATGAAGGTAGAAATGCTGAAAAATTTGCAGCTAATTTTCGCAATGATGATGATGTAAAAGTACCTTGTATTTATTGGCGTTACACCAACCATAAAGTACTAACCCTAGAATGGATTAATGGTTGCAAGTTAAATGACTTTGATGCCATTCGTGCCGCTGGATTAGATCCAAATGACATCATTAAAGTGGGAGTAACTTCTGGCCTAAGACAATTATTAGAACATGGATTTTTCCATGCTGACCCTCATCCGGGTAATTTGTTTGCCATGGCAGATGGTAAAATGGCTTATGTTGATTTTGGTATGATGGATCAGCTAGATGAAGATACAAAGGAAACTATCGCCTCTTCGGTGGTACAACTAATTAACGGTGATTATCCTGCCTTAGCAAGGGATTTTGTAGATTTAGGGTTTTTGACTCCAGAGACGGATATTAATCCTATTATTCCGGCTTTAGAAAGGGTTTTGGGAAATGCGGTAGGTCAGAGTGTTGGTGATTTTAATTTTAAAACTATCACCGATGATTTTTCGGAAATGATGTATGAATATCCTTTTCGAGTACCGGCTAAATTTGCTCTGATTATACGTTCTTTAGTGACACAAGAAGGACTAGCCCTTAGTCTTAATCCTGATTTTCGCATTGTGGAAGTATCTTTTCCTTATATCTCCCGTCGTCTTTTAACGGGGGAATCTCCCGGTATGCGTCGTCGGTTATTGGAAGTGTTATTTAAGGATGATAAATTCCAGTGGAAAAGGTTGGAAAATATGATTGCGATCGCACGTTCTGACCACAAATTTGATCTTCTACCCACTGCGGGGCTAGGGTTTCAATTTTTAGTATCAGAGGAAGGGGAGTATCTGCGCCGTCAAATAATTTCTGCTTTAGTAGAAGATGACAGATTGCACACCAAAGAAGTTCACCGACTATGGGAGTTGGTACAACCAGATTTAAAACCAAGTAAAATTTTTGACGTTGCCGTTAACGCAATTAAAAACTTTTCTTTTGATTTAGTAAAGTCTTAA
>PXEJ01000196.1 GCA_003566215.1 Cyanobacteria bacterium T3Sed10_376R1m
CCAAAACCTAACACCTAAAACCGACAATTGTTTCCCTACTCAGATTCCCCAGTAAGTTTTAAAAGTAAAAATCCCCAAACTAAACCAATTAAAACAACACTAAAGCAAAGAATTGCTCCATTAAATAACATACTTTCTGCAGTCATTTTTTATAATCTCCCTTTAAATTATTAATCTTACCTATTCCAACAACTATTATAGCCAAATAACCGTCAACGAAAAAGTAGTTAGTGGATTTTATTGAAGGTTACAAAAAATTTTGATCACAATTATCTACCTTAAAAGATATTTTCAAATTGTAAAAATCATAAGTCAAAATCCTCTATACTAACCGAAAGTGTTATAGCCAAATCAGATGTACATAAACAATAAGCACTTAATTTTGGTATATATGTATTTGGTAAAATGTATTTTAAGATACATAACGATGTTAACTGTGTTTCTAGTATGGGTGAGTAAAATAAAAAAAATCAATTAACAACCAAATTAATAACAATTATGTCTAAGTATAGTAGAAGAAAATTTCTTTTATACGGTTCTGCAACACTTGGTACGAGCTTATTACTAAAAGCCTGTGCAGATACAACAACCACCACCACTACAACTACAGAAGAAGGTGGTACATCAGTTAGTAGTGGAGACACTATTAAAGTTGGGATTTTACACTCCTTAAGTGGCACGATGGCCATTAGTGAAACTACCGTAGTAGAAGCAGAGCAATTAGCTATCAAAGAAATTAATGAAGCTGGGGGCGTTTTAGGGAAACAAATTGAAGCAGTTATTGAAGATGGAGCTTCCGATTGGCCTACTTTTGCGGAAAAAGCTACAAAGTTAATTGACCAAGATCAAGTAGTTACCGTGTTTGGTTGTTGGACTTCTGCGAGTCGTCAAGCGGTGTTACCTGTATTTGAGTCAAAGAATCATATGTTATGGTATCCCGTACAATATGAGGGTCAAGAATGCTCTAAAAACATTTTTTATACTGGTGCGGCACCCAACCAGCAAATTGAACCAGCGGTTCAATGGTTGATTGAGAATAAAGGAAGAGAGTTTTTCCTTGTGGGTTCAGATTATGTTTTTCCCCGTACTGCTAATAATATTATCAAGGAACAATTAAAAGTACTTGGTGGTGAAACCGTGGGAGAAGATTATCTTCCCTTGGGTAACACTGAGGTAACTTCTATTATCACTAAAATAAGAACTGCTTTACCTAATGGGGGCGTTATTTTTAATAGTCTTAATGGAGATAGCAATGTTGCTTTCTTTAAACAGATTCAAGCGGCTGGATTAAGTCCAGAACAATATCCTGTAATGTCAGTGAGTATTGCCGAGGAAGAAGTTAGACAAATCGGGGTAGAATACTTAAAAGGACATTATGCAGCGTGGAACTATTTTCAAACGGTAGAAAGCCCTGAAAATAGTGCTTTTGTAGATGCCTTTAAAGCTGAGTATGGTGCAAACAGGGTAACTAATGATCCCATGGAAGCAGCTTATATCATGGTTTATCTTTGGAAACAGGCGGTAGAAGAAGCTGGTAGTGCTGATGATATGGAAGCGGTTCGATTAGCTGCGGTTGGTCAACAGTTTAATGCTCCCCATGGTCCTGTGACGATGCAACCTAATCATCATATTTCTAAAACTGTCCGTATTGGTCAAGTTAGAGATGATGGTTTATTTGATATTGTATTCGCTACGGATGCTCCTGTTGATCCTGTTCCTTGGAATCAATTTGTTCCTGAAACTCAAGGTTATGCCTGTGACTGGACTGATCCTAATAAGGGAGGAAAGTATCGAATTTAATTTGAGTGTGAAATACTTGAATTTTTGCGACGAATAGTATTTATTTTGTCTCAATCCCCCAACGTTGAAATCGTTAATTTTTGCTAACAGTTAGTAAATCTTAACGATACATACTTCAGCTTTCTAACTGTGCTTCCGTGGTGGTTAGTTGAAGAAAAACATCTTCTAGGGAAGGTTTTATTTTTTTCATTTCATAAATACCTAGTCCTAGATGAACGATTAGTGAGGCGATGTCTTTGCCACTATCGTTGTTGTCGATTAGTTCTATTTTGAGTAAATGACGATTTTCTTTTTCTTTGGAGGACAATATTTGTACTGATTTGACTCCTACAATGCTTTTTAGAGATGGTAAGAGTAGTTGAGTGTTGCCTTCTATGTCAATTTCATAACCTATGTTAGTACTTAAGTGTCCTAATAGTTTGTCGGGGGTGTCTGTGGCAACTATTTTTCCTTGGCTAATGATGGTTACAAGGTCACAGGTCATACTCACTTCAGGTAAGATATGGGTGGATAGAATAATTGTTCTTTCCCCTGCTAGACTTTTAATTAGGTTCCGTACTTCTATTATTTGTCGTGGATCTAAGCCTACAGTTGGTTCATCTAGGATAATGACGGGAGGTTCATGGACTATGGCTTGGGCGATTCCTACCCTTTGGCGATAGCCTTTAGATAGTTTGCGAATGATTGTGTTGGCTCTATCTTCTAGTTGACAGCTTAAGATAGCTTTGGCTACTTTTGAGGGGCGATCGCCCTTTGCTACGCCCTTAATTTTAGCAACAAAACCTAAAAAGTCTTTGACGGTCATATCAGGATAAAGAGGCGGAGTTTCTGGAAGATAACCAATTTTTTCCCTTACTGCCATGGGATTTTCGTGGACTTCACAACCATCTATTTTGGAGCTTCCTTCACTAGCAGGAATATAACCGGTGAGAATACGCATAGTAGTAGTTTTTCCAGCCCCATTAGGTCCTAAAAAACCTAAAATAGTACCTTTTTCCACTGAAAATGAAACCTTATCAATGGCTTGGGTTGCTCCGTAAGTTTTGCTTAGATTTTCGACTTCTATCATTATTTGTTGATTAGTAAATTATAGTAGTGAATCCATCAGTTCCATAACCTCGATACTACTATCAGATAAATTGACTTGTTTTTCTTGATCTAGAACAACTTGATATTCTAATAAACCCTTCATAGCGATTAATTTAAGACTGTTTTCGGCAAAGGTAGATGCGATCGCCCTTGCGGAAGACACATAACCAATCGCCCCTAAATCCATCAAAGCAGAACGTCTTAGCTGTAAATCTTTTCCCCCTAAAGCACTCACCAACATCTCTCCATAAACATCATTCCCTGTTAATTGATACATTGCCCGTTGTGCCGCATACTTAACCTTTGGGACATGATGATTTAAGAAAGGTTCAATCAAGCTAACCTCTTTTTTCGCCATCAAAGTACCTAAAGCCTCAATAATAGCCTCATAGGGTTGACATAGATGAGGTTTACCATCCACTGCATCCATTGCATAATCATTTAATTTACCCTCAGTTATTGCCAAACTTAACAAATTTCTGAGGGGATGAATAGCTCGACTATCCCCCAACATTTCTAAAGACTGTGCGGCGGACTCCCTCACATAATAATCATCACAATCAAGACACTTAATTAAAGGTAACACTCCTCGACTATCATTGAGCTTACCCAAAGCCTTGGCTGAGTTGCGCCGGAGAGGATAACCTCCATCGGGGGAAACATCCTCTTGATCCTCTAGGGCAGAAATTAAAGCAAAAACCGCTTCATCCGTGTTTACCCGCATTTTTCCCAACCACCACGCTGCATAATAACGTAATCCTAAATCTTTGGTTTGCTTAAGATTAATAATTGCCGTTTCTACTGTCAAACTAGGTGCTTCGCTCATATTAGTAAATCAAATTTTTAACGGGAAAAATATCCTCTTTGCACTATGGCTCAGAGGGTTTAAGGATGAGGAAAATATTTTAAAAATTACATTACTTGTTCAATTTCTGCAATTTCAGGGATAAACTCTTTTAAACGACGTTCAATACCCATGCGTAAAGTCATGGCAGAACTAGGGCAAGAACCACAAGCACCCTGTAGTCTTAATTTGACTGTAGGTCCGTCAATTTCTACTAATTCGACATTACCACCATCTGCCATTAAGTAAGGTCTTAATTCGTCTAATACTTGTTCTACGTTATCGTTCGTTAATGCTAAAGACATAATATTTTACTAACTCAGTTTAATTACTTATCTTCAATAATAACTGATTCTGATCCTATGGATGTCAGTTGCTAGTTCCCACAGCAAAATCATCAGTTAGAGGTAGTTTTCCCATGGCGAAAACTCTACAATAGCGAAAGTGGACGTATCCCGACTCGAACGGGAGACCCCATCGATGTCAACGATGTACTCTAACCAACTGAGCTATACGTCCTTAATGACATACAATTATACCATTTCAGACTCTAATATGCAAGTTTTGGTTAAGAATAAAGATTGTTGTATCGAAATGATGAATCATTTGCTAGAATAGCATGGGAAATTTAAGGATAAGTTAATAGTCTTTGAGTCAAGCATTAGAAATTCCAAATTTAGATACCCTAGCACAGGAATTAGCGGCTATTCAGCAAACTAGCTCTAAAAAAATCGCCTTGCTAGGATCACGTCATGTACCGATTACTCATCAACATTTAATTGAGATGATGAGTTATGCACTTGTGTTAGGAGGAAATCGTCTTATTACTTCTGGGGCGGCAGGAACTAATTCTGCGGCTATCAAGGGAGCGATGAGGGCTGATCCGAATCTCTTAACGGTTATTTTGCCTCAAAGTCTGCAACGTCAACCGAAAGAGTCTCAAGATCAGTTACAGAAGGTTATCCATTTAGTGGAAAATCCTGAAAATGATCCCCTTTCTCTCGCTCAAGCAAGTGCCGATTGTAATCGAGAAATTATTTCTCGTTGTCAGCAGTTAATTTGTTTCGCTTTTCATGACAGTCATACTTTAATGCAGACTTGTCAAGAGGCGGAGGAACTTAGAAAGGTTGTTACAATGTTTTATTTTGATTAGTTATTTTTTCGAGTCTTTTATTGGGGCAATTTTGAGGGACAAACTTGATTGTTTTGTCTCTTTTTTGCCTTTGATAAAAACTTTGGGAATAAATATTTTGGGATTCAAAACAATTTTTTATTTATGATAAAATTGGGATCCGTCGTGTCATGATTAACTAATGGGTAAAAAAACCGCTTCTTCACTTGATAAAATGGTAACGGGGATTTTACAAACCATCCAAGCCCAATTTAATTTACCCCGAATCAAACAAGGTGCTGTGGTGCCTAAAATTAAGTTGGTTAATGGAGGAAGCGGTAAGACCTATCTGTATCCATTGTTGGGCGATCGCTATATAATAGGTCGTAATAAAAATAATTGTGATATTATCGTCGCTAATCCGATTATCAGTCAAGTTCATTGTGCGATCGAAAGGGATAAAAAAACAAAAAGATTTTTTATTAAAGATTTAAAATCCACTAATGGTATCTATTGTGGTAAAAAACGCTATCAATCTGTTGTGTTACGGCATAAGGACAAAATTACTTTAGGTCCCCCTGAATTGGAGGATGTTATTGAATTAACTTTTGAAAAACCTCCCTCTAAAACATTACTAACATTTCGATATAGCTTCTTGGGGGTGGGGGTTCTTTTTTTGGCTTATACTGCCCTAGCTATCATTATCCTTGCACAATACAATGTTTATCCTTTTCCCCAAGGTAATACAGGCTCTACGGTGGTATATGGAGAAGATGGAGTAACACCCCTTGCTCCGCGCATTTCCTCCCCTCATCGAGAATTAGATAATCTCAAGGATTTTTCTCCCTATTTACCCCAAGCCTTACTAGCTTCAGAAGATAGTCGTTACCATTGGCATTTTGGGGTTGATCCTTTGGGTGTATTACGAGCGATTACAATTAACCGCCGTAGTGATAGTATTCAGCAGGGGGCAAGTACCATTACTCAACAGTTAGCCCGTAGTTTATTTCCTTCGGTAGGGAGAGAAAATACTCTGGGGCGTAAGGTTAGGGAAATGTTGGTGGCATTCAAAATTGAGACGGTTTATAGTAAAGATGAAATCATGAAAACCTATCTAAACCGTGTTTATTTGGGTATTAATCTTCATGGATTTGAGGATGCTGCACAATTTTATTTTGCTAAATCGGCTAAAGATGTGACCATTGAGGAGGCGGCTGCTTTGGTGGCGATTTTACCTGCACCTAATGCTTATAATCCTGTGCAGGATTATTCTACGGCTTTGGCTTTACGTAACCGTGTTATTGGTCGTATGTTTTCATTGGGTATGATAACCGAGGAGGAGGCAAATCGGGCGAGGCGCTCAAGGATTGAAATTAGCCCGAAGGCAAGGGAAACTTTATCTAATATTATTGCTCCCTATTTTTATAGTTATGTGTTTCAGGAAATTCGCTCTGTGTTGGGGGCAGACTTGTTAAATGAAGGGGATTTTATTGTGGAAACGGGTTTGAATTTTTCGATACAAGCTGAAGGGGAAAAAGCCTTGCAAAATCATCTTAATAGTCATGGTACACAATTTGGTTTTAGTCAAGGTGCGATCGCAACTCTCAATAGCAAAACAGGGGAAATCCTTGCTTTAGTGGGAGGAAAAGATTATCAAGAAAGTCAGTTTAACCGTGCTACCCAAGCCCAACGTCAAGGGGCATCAACTTTTAAGATTTTTGTCTATGCTTCTGCTTTAGAGGGCGGTGCATCCCCCTATAAAACCTACTCCTGTGGTGGTTTAAAATGGCAGGGGGTTCAGTTTCGTCCCTGTAATAACTTTTCTGCCCCAATTAATATGTTTCAAGGAATGGCATATTCAGAAAATGCTGTTGCCCTTCGGGTTGCCCAAGATGCTGGTTTAAATAATGTCATTGCTACCGCTAAAAAGTTGGGGGTGAATTCCCCTTTAAGTGCTGTACCCGGTTTAGCTTTGGGGCAGAGTGAAGTTAATGTTTTGGAGATGACGGGTGCTTACGCCACTTTTGCGAATAAGGGAATATGGAATCGCCCCCACGCTATTAAGGTAATTCGTGATGGCAGAGATTGTGAAGATTTTAATGATTTTAATACCTGTCGGGAGGTGTATCGTTTTAATCAGGGAGGTTATGAAACCAAACAAGCGGTAAAGCCTGAAGTTGCTAATATTGTTCATCAAATGTTACAGGGTGTAGTGCGATCGGGTACTGGGAAAAATGCTTATTTAGGTAGGGGAGAAGCGGGAAAAACGGGTACAAATACCAACGGAGTTGATTTGTGGTTTATTGGTTATGTTGCCCAAGATAATATTGCTACGGGTATTTGGTTAGGCAATGATGATAATTCTGCCACGAGGGCAGGTAGTGCCCAAGCCGCACTTTTATGGAGTAACTATATGAAAAATTCAAATGTTAGGCTAAATAATTAACAATTTCTTGGGCAATCACTTCCGTACCATTTTTAGCGATCTTATTATTGCTTGAAGGGGGTATTAATTTCTCTTTTAAAAAGCTCCAATTGCCTTCAAAAAACTGCTCATTTCGTAATATTTGATGATAGCTATATTTTTGTAACCCTTCTATTAATAAAGGAGTTTCTGCAAAACCTTTTCTATCTAAA
>PXEJ01000094.1 GCA_003566215.1 Cyanobacteria bacterium T3Sed10_376R1m
AAGGCGATCGCCCATCACTGGCATTTACCCCTTCTAAGGCTAGACGTGGGACGATTATTCGGGGGTTTAGTCGGCGAATCTGAATCCCGTACCCGTCAGATGATTAACTTAGCAGAAGCACTTTCTCCCTGTATCCTATGGATAGATGAAATTGACAAAAGTTTTTCTGGAGCAGACGGAAAAGGAGACTCTGGCACAACGAGCCGAGTTTTTGGCACATTTATTACTTGGTTAGGGGAGAAAAAAAGCCCAGTCTTTGTAGTCGCCACTGCCAACAATATCCAAAACCTACCAGCAGAAATATTAAGAAAAGGACGTTTTGATGAAATATTTTTTGTAGGTTTACCTAGTCAAGATGAAAGGGAAGCAATTTTTTCCGTACATTTAAATCGCCTACGTCCTCAAAATATAGGAACTTATGACTTAAAACGTTTAGCCTACGAAACCCCTGAATTTTCAGGGGCAGAAATTGAACAAACCATCATTGAAGCCATGCACTTAGGTTTTAGTCAAAATCGAGACTTTACCACCGATGATATTTTACTTGCCGCTAGTCAAATCATTCCCCTTGCCCGTACCGCAAGGGATCAAATTGCCTTTCTCGAAAATTGGGCAACTTCTGGAAAAGCCAGATTAGCTTCCCGGAACTATCAATTAAGGATTATGGATAGTTAGGTTTTGCTCCTATTTTGTGGTTTGATATAGTAACCAACCCCCCACACCCAAACCGACAATATTACCCAGCCAAGCACCCACAAAAGGGGTTAAAACCCCCCAAATTCCCATTGATTCCCCCATAAAGGAAAGAATGTAATAGGTGACAATTAAGCCAATACAAATACCAAAACTTTTTCCTTTTCCCGTACTTTGGGGACGAATGCCGATGGCACAACCAATTAAAGCAAATACTAAACAAACGAAAGGAAGAGCAATTTTTCCTTGAATTTTTACCTGCAAAGTACGAACTTCTTTTTCTTTACCCTCTAATTTTGCTATTGCCAAATATTCCCTAGCTTGGCTAATACTCATCTCATCATAGCTTAAAGGGCGCTCGGCAAAATCTAAGGGCGATCGGGGCAAGGCTAATTGTTGCTGTTCAAAACGCACCACATTTCGATAACTACCATCTGTGGCGATCGTATAAATAGTACCATTAAAAAAATCCCAAATATTTTCACGAATATTCCATTGCGCACTTTCAGATGTCAAAATTTGACTAATTCCTTTACGGGAAAAATCAAGGATAGTTAAAAACTTCATCCTTTCTCCGTTAAATTCTTCAGCATAAAATAGTCTGACTAACCCATAATTAGAATCACCATCCTCTTGCTCAATATTGCCGTACTCAGGATAAAGAATATTTCGTTCTTTTAGATTTGGATTAACCTCATTTAAAGCTCTTTGCATCGTAAGAGTTGCCTCTCGGTTGGCAGAAGGGGCAACAATATCATTAATAAAAAAAGTTAGTCCTGTAACCAATAAACTTAATATAATGGCAGGAACAACTAAACGATAAAGATTTATGCCCACACTACGTAAAGCAATAATTTCACTATCGCTAGACAACCGACTATAAGTCATCAAAGTTGCTAATAAAATTGACATGGGAAATGCCAAAACAATAAATTCAGGCATCCTCAATAAAAAAATTTTCATGGCAAGGGTAAATACCAGCCCTGATTCTGTAATACGGCGAATCAAATCAAATAAAGTACCGATAGATAATCCTAATGCTGTAAAAATACCAATGCCAAATAGAAAAGGCGGTAGTAATTCCCCCAGAATATATTGATCCATGACCGAAATTTTATGGGGAAAAATTGTGGATTTTTTCTGCTGGTTTTCCATGGGCTTTAAACTTGAAATTTGTGTCCCAAGTAATATTTTTTTACGAGGGGATTTTTATATAATTCTAGTCCTGTACCTGATGCTAAAATTTGTCCTTCTCTCATGATATAAGATCGGTTGGTGATGGCTAGGGTTTCTCTAACATTATGGTCTGTAATTAAAATACCCATTCCTTGATGTTTTAAGCCATCGATAATGTCTTGAATTTCTGAAACTGCGATCGGATCGACTCCTGCAAAGGGCTCATCTAATAATAAAAATTTTGGTCCTTGGGTACCTACGGCTAATGCTCTAGCTAATTCTGTGCGCCGTCTTTCTCCTCCAGATACTTGAGAACCCTTGGTATCTACTACTTTTTGAAGACGAAATTCTTCTATTAGTTCTTTTAATCGTAGTTTACGACTACGGGGGGAGGTATTTGTTTGTTCTAAAACTAATTGGATATTTTCTTTAACGGTCAAATTTCTAAAAATACTTGCTTGTTGGGTAAGATAACCAATGCCTAATTTTGCTCTTTGGTTGAGTTTTAGAGCTGTTATATCTTGCTCGTCTAGGGTAACTTTACCTTCATTGGGCATGATTAACCCTGTGGTAATGTAAAAGGTTGTGGTTTTTCCTGCTCCGTTTGGTCCTAATAGACCAACTATTTCCCCTTGTTCTACTTTTAGGTTGACTCGGTTAACGATACATCTTTTTCCATAGTATTTATGTATATTTTTTAATGTTAGTTCCATCTTTTTTATTGAGCAACCAGTAAAGCAAGTTTTTTAAGGTTCTTCTATGAGATAAACTGATTCTACTTGTCTTTGATTTTGGGGGGTGGCTATGAACCTTCCCTCGTCTATTAAGTATGTCATAGTTTCTGCTCTGATGGTATTACCGTCTTGAATTAGCTGTACGTTACCGTTAAGTACTAATCTTCTTTCTTGACTAAAATATTGAGCTTGAGCGGCGGTGGCTTGAATGTTTCGGGCTGGATAGTTTACAAACACGTTGCCTCTGGCGGTAATTATTCCTGTCTCTGAGTTGGCTTCTTGTACGTCGGATTTGACGGTTAGGGATTGTCTATTGTTGTTTTGAGTAAGGGCGATGGTTGGGTTAATGATTATCCCTGTGGTTATGGTGGCGGTTATGGCACTGAGGGTTATTAGTTGGTGGTAGATTTTGTTCATGTTTTTGTGCAGGAGGATGATTTTATGGGGAAAGAAAATGGGTTTATAAGTCTTTTTTATTGTGACGATGGGGGTGATAGTTTTGTTGCTTGTTTATTGTTTTGAGAGTATAAATACGCTGCCTTGATTGCCTCTACTAATGCGTAAGTCTTGGTCTAGGTAGCTGGTTTCTAGCCATCCGTTTTGGTTGCTGATGGTATTAATGTTTTTGTTTATGGTAATGTCTAGGGGATAAAATTTATTGTTGTTGTTTATTTTTTTGATGAATTGCTGGGGAGATTGATAGTTGAGTAGGCTTTTTAAGCCGATGATGGTGCGTCCAAAGTTGATGTTTATTTTTTTATCATTTACTTTTTCCCAATTTGCGATCGCAATTACAACACCATCTAAAAATGGTAATCCTTTTAGTTCGGCAATATTATAAACTTGTTGAGGATTAATACTAATAAATTGATAAATATGCTTTATCTCCACTAGGGGAATATTATTTAATCCTAATAAATTTTTACTGTCGGTGTACAATAAACGCCAATTTCCCTCAAGCAAAGATGGATTTTCTAAGGGCTTAGGGTAAGGATTTTGATCTTCTAGTTGTTCTATGGCACCCAAAATTTCGATTCTATCAGCGTTTGATGTGCTTTTTTGAAATGGATTCAGTGTTGTTATTAGAGAAGGGGGGTTAAGTGCGATCGCACTTTGCCATTTATCAATAGCATTGAGTAAAATAGTTTTCGCATTCATGAATAATCTGATAGAATATAGTGTCCTGACGAAATTAACTGTTATTGCTTATTAGTTTATGAAAAATCCTGCACTCCGTAAAGAGAAACGGTACGAACCAGCACCAGTAATCCCTTTAAAACAAGAAGGCTCACTTTTAGAATGGTTAGAAAACAATAATAGAATTATTTATCGAGAAGAAAAAGAGGAAAAAGTAACTATAGTTCCAGTAGCCGAAGATGAAGAAATTTCTGAACTAATCGACGGAGAAGATGATGACTTTGAAAATGACCTAGATAATGACAGCGACTTAGATGACGACATTTAAAATAAGCTCATCTCCTCATTTTTTTTAGTCTCACACAAAGGGGTAAACCCTCCTATGGTTTATTCCTCCGCACCAATTTCTTCACCATAATCTTTTTCCTCCAAAGGTTGAATACGGTTAATCAACTGAATTAGTTGATCTCCCTTTTCTAAAGAAGAATCCTCCACAAAACGAAGTTCAGGGGTATGACGAAGACTAATTTTTTGTCCTAAACTGCGTCTAACAAAACCCGTACATCCTTTTAAACCCACCATCGTTTCCTTTTTTGCCTCTGGGGTACCATAAATACTCACAAAAATTTTAGCGTGTTGTAAGTCTCCTGACACCTCTACATGAGTAATACTAACCATTCCAGCCCCTACCCTATCATCTTTTATTTCAGTCAATAACATTTGACTTACCTCCCTTTTTATCAAAGAAGATACTTTTTCAATTCTGCGACTATTAGCCATTTTTATATAAAATTCCTACTTTACAACAAATAATTTAATATTCTCGAAACCATCCTAATTAATCTAATATTTTCTGTACAAAAAATATTAATTAACCAATTTATTTTAACTCTATTTCTAGACAGGATTCAATCCTAGCATTGCCTCTAAGGTAAAATAAAGAAAAGAAAACACACCAATTAAAACACCTAAAATAGCAATTCCCGTCAAAGGATTTTTAAAAAGTGGTTTAATTTGATCCCATAAAAAAATAAAAATTCCTAAAATCAAACTCACCATGTAGCGAGGATAACGTAACACATTCTCGAAAAAACCATCCATAATTATTAAATACTTATAACTCGATTTTATTGAACTTATTATATATATTTTACCAGATTTTCCTTAAGATTATTTACCTTCCGTTTTCTCAGGTTTTAAGTGTTTAGTAATCATATCTAAAATAGTTTCCTTTTTTAAAGGTTTTGTTAGAACATCCGAGAATCCAACTAAGTTAAAATGTTCTGGATCTATTTTGCTAGGATCATTAGTAAGCAAAATAATAGGAATTTTCTCAAAATCATTTATATTTCTAATCTTTACTATTAAATCATAAGCACTAGCAGACATCATTTCTAAATCTAAAAAAATTAAATTAGGCGGTTCTTGAGCCATAGAAATCACTGCAAAATCACCGTGATTAAAAGAAGTAAAAACATAATTAAAAGGAATAACAGAAGATTTTATTTGTTCAATAAGAGGAAACTGATCTGTAATACAAGCAATATTAGCTTTTTGACCATCAGAATATTGTTTCTTGGGAATATTTTGCCAAGGAAAAACCCCATCATCTGTGTCAATTAATTCAATTAATCCTAATTGAAAATAGGGAATCATCATTTTAGTCATTAAAACCATGTCTTGGTTAAGTTGAAAATGTAAATCCCTAATAGTATTCTTACCATTAAACAATTTTTCCATTATCTTATAGGTATTAGGAGAAGTTCGTTTTTGAAGCTCATCGTGTTGACGAATGATCGGCGCTTTATTAGGAGAGCGATCTGCTAATTTTGCTCCCTGCCAACTTTGCCATTCTTGCCAAACTTCCACAATTAATTGTTCAGTATCAATAAAAGCTAATTGAGTAGAAGATACACTTTCTTTTTGAACAATATCAAAATTAACCTCCATTATTTGGGTTAAATCAAATAAAATCTCTGAGGTAATACCTTTAATAATTTTATTTACTTGAGAGGGAACCAAAATATTTTTTTTGACTAAAGTCGATAGTAAATTATATTCCCAATTTGCTTTAAAACTAGGATTATTAAAAAAACTAAGATCAAAATTTGCTAACTCATGGAGTGCTTTAGGAGCTGCACTACTTACATTTCTACGCCATCTTTTATTAGGATGTTTTCCCCCTGTGGCATAAGTAATCCTGCCTAAATACATAGAAAAAAACCATTGAACTCCTTCTTTTGAGGTAAAAGTTAATTGCCCCGTAAATTGAGGAACTTTTAAGGTTTTAAATAAATGAGCTTGTCGTGTACCGACAAATTGAGGAATTGCAACTTTAAAAGAATCATTTATTTCAGACATTATAGTATTCAGGTAAAATTTATGAATTTTTTACTGTGCTATCAGATAAATATACAGTTATTATTTATATTTTTACTATAAACGTATTTACCTGAGGGAAAGACTCAAATCCGTTTCGCGAGAATTAGAGTTTCATCCATCACTGTGCTTTGCTGAGAATGGGGAGTCCTATTAGATTTTAATAAAATACTATGGTTATGTTAACTTATTTTACCCCCCATAGCATAAAGAACTATAGTCAAAAGTTAAATGCGTTAATAGTGAATTTATTTTCTTTAGTACATGTATTTGAAGTCCTTCTATATTTTAGCTTTTTTTCCTCTATGAAAAAAGAATTAATATTAAGTTCTTAAAAATCCTTGATAAAACTGGTGATATTTTCTATTCTTTAACTCTGCGCACTCATCTCTACTTCCCGATACAAAAACGACTAAAGATTCGCTCTAAAACTGATTCTGTAACTTCTTCCCCCGTAATTTCTCCCAGGGCTTGGATAGCAATGCGCAAATCTATTGTCCAAAAATCGAGAGGTAACTTGTTGTCAATAGTCTCTTGTACTTGAATTAAAGCTAATTTGGCTCGGGTGAGAGCGGCTCCTTGTCTTTGATTAATGGCTATATCTAAATCTTGGGCTTGGGTTGTGCCTGTCTCTATGGAGTTGATAATGGCATTTTCTAAGTCGATAATACCCTGATTCATCAGCGCGGCGGTGTTAACTACCCGAGAAATTTGAGGGGGATAAGTAATGATTTTTTCAGAGGTTATGTCAGTTTTGTTGATGACGAGGATAATGTTTAAGTCTTTAATTTGACGATATATTTCTTCGTCTTCTTGTGTCCAGCCTGTTTCGGCGGAAATAGTTAACAGAACTAAGTCTGCTTGATTTACGGCTTGAATGGATCTCATCACGCCGATTTTTTCTACGGTATCTTCTGTGTTTCTAATTCCTGCGGTGTCTAATACTTGGATGGGGATACCGTTAACTACTAATTGAGATTCTACTACATCCCGGGTGGTTCCGGGAAGGTCTGTAACGATCGCCCGATCGCTTTTACTCCACGCATTGAGTAAACTGGATTTCCCTACATTAGGGCGGCCGACAATTGCTACTTTTAAACCACTGCGCAATAATTCCCCTTGATCTTTGGTAGCTAAAATAGATTGCACTTTAGTCAAACTATGTTCTAAATCTTTTTTTATTTGTGGTTCATCGAGGGGGGGCAAATCGTCTTCAAAGTCTATTCTTGCTTCTACTTCTGCGAGAATATCGACAAGACTATGACGCATTTGTTTGATCGGTTGTGCTAATTTTCCCTGTAATCCGGCAAGGGCAACTTGGG
>PXEJ01000115.1 GCA_003566215.1 Cyanobacteria bacterium T3Sed10_376R1m
ACTTTAGCCATCCTAACAGCTTCAATGATAGCACTACGAAAACCTTGTTTTTCTAATTGGGCAACCCCTGCAATGGTTGTTCCCCCCGGACTGGTGACTTGATCTTTGAGTACAGCAGGATGTAACTGCTTCTGTTTAATTAACTCTGCGGTACCTAACACCGTCTGTAGTGCCAGTTGAGATGCGATCGCACGGGGAAGACCAACAGCCACCCCACCATCGGCCAAAGCCTCAATCATCATCGCCACAAAAGCAGGACCAGAACCAGATAAACCCGTTACCCCATCCATCATATACTCAGGCACTTGAATTACCTCGCCAATACAATTAAGAATTGAGTTAGCCGTATTAAGATCATCCCCCGTAACCTTCTCATTAGGAGTCATAGCCGTCATCCCTGCCCCCACCAAAGCAGGAGTATTCGGCATTACCCGAATCACCCCCGACACAGGAAAAATAGCTTCTAATTTATCTAAACAAACCCCAGCTAAAATAGAAAGGACTAAGGAAGGAGAATCCTTTTGCTCTCCCCCAACCACATCTTCAGCAATCACTTCTAATATTTGTGGTTTAACAGCTAACAACAAAACTTCACAACCACTAAAAACCTGAACATTATTATTAGTCGTGTTCACCCCATAGGTTTCACTCCAAAATTGACAACGACTATCCCTCGGTTCACTAATAATAACTTGATTTGCTTGATAAACTTCTTCTTGTAAAAGACGAGAAACAATAGCCTCCGCCATCACTCCACCGCCAATAACACCTAATTTTATAGACACTTTTATTGATTAAAATACAACTAACTATATATAACTAACACCTAAACCAAACAAGTATCACCCAACGGTTTGACTAGACAACTCCGGTAAAGGCATATCCCATAAAGAATCAGAAAAACTACCAGATAAAGAACTTGTTGATTTATTTTTTTGTTCCTCATCATTGGATTCAAGACTAGAATCTCCTTCAGAATTAGTCAGAGAAACACCCCGAGGAGTAAAGATAAACACAGACTCAGCTACCCTATCATAATGACCGTCTAAGGCACAAACACCCCCAGTAACAAAATCTACCGCCCTTTGAGCTTCATAGGGTTCCATCAAACCCAAATTAAGTACAACAGATCTTTGTTGCTTTAAAATGTTAATAACTTGAGCCGCCTGTTTAAAAGTGTGGGGGGAAAATATTTCGATCTCATTCATGATCAGATTAACTCCTGGTAAACCAACAACATTATTAGGTAAACGATTTGATAGACTCATAGAATCCTTCTGGGATTCTGCTTTTCCTTGGAAGGAAGATGGACGACGACGACGGGATAAACGAGAAGAAGAAGAATAAGGTTCTGAAGATTTGTCTTTTTCCCCAGAAAAAGAGATAGAGTCATCAATAATTTCTTCTTCCATATCGGAATTATCTACTACCATTTCTTCTTCTAATTCATTTTCATAGTAGTCATAGTCTTCGCCGGTGCGGTTAACCATGTCTTTTAATCTACCTAAGCCGCTAAAAATATTTTTTTTCACTGCTTTAATTTCTTGTACAACTTTTATATGATAGTATTTATTTTTGGAATTAAATAAAAACTTAATTTAAATTAAATCATAAAATTTGAACTAATTACTTTTTGTTTTCATCTTATTTTTTTACAATCTAATAGTTGTTTTAAATTACTCAGAATAACTAGGTCAAATTTTGACAATCAATAATCGATAATTGTTGTTACCGTTCAGTTATATTAGTGTTATGTAAGTATAAATTTATTATTGATCTTAAATATCTGATAATCTCATCATTTCATTGCATCTTTGAAATAAATAACTTTGTCAAAAGTATAAGATATTACAGTGTTAGTTACTTATACTGTATGAAATACTTTATTTTTATATTGATTTATGAACGAAAATGATTTTTTAACCCGTGAACTTGAAAAATTAAAGATTGCCTATAACAATGCAACTATTTATGGACGTTTTCAAGGGGGATTTTTAGGTCGTATTGCCCACGAAATTAGGTCCCCCCTCGGTAGTTTGATGGGATTACATCAGTTGATTATTAATGATTTGTGCGAAAGTCCTGAGGAAGAAAGGGAGTTTATTGAAGATGCCTATGATTATGCTAAAAAGTTAATGGCAATAATTGACCATTTGATTAATATTTCTAAGTTGGAGGGAGGCAAAATTGAGGTTGAGTTATCCTCTTTTAATCTCTATCAATTTTTACTTTCTATTCAAGAAACTATGACTTTACAGGCTAATAATCGCAATGTTAAGTTGACGGTGGTTGTTGATGATACAGATTTACTAATAGTTGCCGATCGCCTTAAATTGTTTCAAAGTATTTGTTATTTATTAGAAGTGGGAATCGAATTATCAGAGTTGGGTGGGATAAAAATTAATGGAGAGTTAGGTTCAAATTCAACACAAGTTTTTATTAACCTTAATTTACCTATAAATAGTTCCCAAATAAACGACCCTGTTACTCTCAATAACATTGATTTTGAAAAAGAAACTCCCATGGATAAATTACCAGACTTATCCGTAGGAGCAAAAGTCACCCTTGCCCATCAAATGGTCACATTAATGGGAGGACAATTAAAGATAGCAGAAACTACAACCAAATCTACAACTTTGCAGTTATGCCTTCCAACTCCTTCCATGAAGTGAGAGATTCTTGACTATTGGGATAGGTGTTATGTAAAACCATTGTGGTAGTTTGGTTTTCGATAAAACCAATTCTTTTATAAAAATTTTGTTGGTGGGTAGTGGTGAGATAAATTCTTTCCACTCGATTTAGTAAAGGATGACTGATGATAGTTTCTACTAATTTACGTCCCAATCCATAGCCTTGATAGGTTGAATCAATAACCACATCCCAAATACTAGCACGATAAATTCCATCAGAAGTAGCCCTAGCACTACCGATTAATTTTTTATTATCCCACACAGACACCACTGGATTACTATGGGCGATCGCAATTTCCACATCTTCTAAACAACGAGATTGCGCCCAAAAGGCGGTTTTTTGATACAGTGCCAATAACTGCGGTAAATCAATTCTTTCTTTATCCGTACAAAACTCGATATGACTAAAGTTCATCTTCAAGAATTCCCCCACGATGAGATTAAAAGTTATGGAAAAAAGGAAAAAGTTAATGAGATACATTAAAGTAAGTTTTTGTGTACTTTAAAAGCTATCAAGAAATTAATCTATATCTTAAAACCTTTTTTTATTTTGATACATAGATAATTTTAAAAATATACTATGTCTTTTAAAATTTGCCACAACACAAATTATCAGAAACCATAATTATTTTGAAACAATATTTTTTAGTAAAAGCTCAAATAATTAGTATCCATAATATTAACAAAAATTATTTACTTTTTGATCACTTTTTAGCACTATATCCTTAAACGATGACAATTGTTTCTTAGGAGAAAATGCTCTTTCCATCAATAATATCGAAGGAAATTGAGAAGAAATAATATCGTTAAGAAAAACCCACATCAATTTACCTAAACAAAAGTACACTCTCCACCAACCTCTAAACGGCGATACTCATCAATTCTCAAAAACTTATCTCCTAACTTTTCAGCAACGGTGGGAGTAATCCAACCCATTTGTTTTAATACCTGAATAGCGCAAGCATACTTAGCCCGTCTAGCCCCATCTAAAACTTTAATAGCTAATCCCATATCCTGACTAATATTACCTACACATTGCACCCCTTCGGCACCAGATTTGCTAACTAATGCACCTTCAGTTAAAACCATTAACTCAGTGTCAAAAGCACCCTCTCCAGCTATCATTTCAGGATTACGAGTCATAGCTCGGAGGATTCTTTCTAAATCAATATTACTTCCACAAGCTAATTTAGCGTATAAAGTAGCCATTTGGGATAAAGGCAAGGCATAGGTAGGCACACCACAATCATCCCGGGCAGCCATTAACTCATCAGAGGGCATTGATAAAAGTTCAGATATTTTTTTAAGGATAAGCCCTTGAACAGGGTTAGAACGATGGAAATAATTATCTAAACTCCAGTTTCTTTGTTGACAAGCGGCTAACATTCCAGCGTGTTTTCCTGAGCAATTGTGTTGTAAGGCACTATCTTTTCCTTCGGGAATAGGACATCTTAACCCATTAGGATCTATATCCGCTTTCCATAGTATGTTGAATACTTGTCTAGCTTGTTCAATCGTCCCTTGATGGGAGGCACACATAATTGCTAAATCTTTATCATTTAGATCAAATCTTTCTAATACTCCTGTGCTGGATACCGCTAGTGCTTGAAAGGGTTTGAGGGCGGAACGAGTAAAAGCAACGGTTTCTGGATTCCCTGCCGCACAAAGGGTTCGTCCTTTATCATCGGCGACGGTAACTTCTACTTGATGAATCGATTCAACAATTCCCTCTCGTAGAAGATGTACTTCTAATCGGGGGTAAGGGCTACGTTTTAATCTGGACATATATTATATTTTTCGATGGTATTAGTTTTTATAACAATATGAATGAGAAGATACCACTAACCATTATGCCGATTAGTAGGAAACTACTTTTTTTCAATCTTTTTAAAACTGGCTCTACTTGGTAGTTAAAAATCAATTTATCTCTATTGTAAATTTCGAGGGGTTTTTCCCATACTTGACCATCATACCAGCTTGATTCTTCATAAACTATTTTAGTTTTTTTGAGGCGATCGCCAATATATTGCCATCCTAAGTATAATCGTACTATCACAAAAGCAACAAATAAATTAGAACCCAAAGCACTAGCTAACAAGAAAGCAACTATTTGTTCTTGGGGAGGAAAACTTGCACTAGATATAGGAGCAGTAAGTAATAAACTCAGACTCCACACTCCTATTAATTTACTAATAAATTTTGATTTGGGTAGTGTAACCCACTGAAAAAACCATGATTTAGTTAATTCTTGATATTCGTTAACAGGTTGTTGTTCAACGGGTACAGGACAAAATGACATAGTTAAATGGATAATGGCTGTTTGATAATAAATTAAAGATAAATTTACCTTAAGTATTAGAAATGTTAGAGGGGGTAAAATCAACTCTTTCGGCTCTGCCCCAAAATGCTTCTAAACCATAAAAGTCACGGGCTTCGGGTAAAAATATATGGGCAATAACGTCCCCATAATCGTGTAATATCCAGTTACCTTCGTTTTTGCCTTCTACCCGAACTGGTTCAATGTTCATTTTGTCCATTACTTTTCCTTCTATGGAGAGGGAAATAGCCCTTAATTGAGGGATAGAAAAACCTGTAATTATGACAAAATAATCTGCCAAGTATGACAATTCGGTTACTTTTAGAATTGAGATGTTTACCCCTTTACGGTCATCTGCTGCTTCAGCAATTAACAAAGCTAATTTTTCGCTGTCAAAGGAGGGTTTTTGTTGATCTGCTTCAAGAACATTTTGATGGTCTATTTGTATGTCGGATTTAGTCATTCAAATTCAGTTATTCTCTTTTTTATTATTATAACTGTGGTTTGTTGAAAAGGAGTTCCTCGTTGGGGTTTCTCAAGCCTTGGTATGGGTAATTCTTTTCGACATCTTTTAAACCATTGCTATAATTGTGTGAGCAAAAATCAATAAAAATCCCCAATGAGAGAAAAAATTACCGTTTTAAAAGAAAACTTAGCCCGTGCGATCGTAGGTAAAGATGACCCTATAAAATTAGTGATAGTTGCTTTATTAAGTGAAGGTCATGCTTTACTAGAAGATGTGCCGGGAGTCGGTAAAACCTTATTGGCAAAGTCTTTAGCAAAATCTATTAATGGAAAGTTTCAAAGAATACAATGTACTCCAGATCTTTTACCTAGCGACGTTACTGGTACTAATATTTGGAATCCTAGCACCAGAGAATTTGAATTTTTGTCAGGTCCTGCCTTTGCGAATATTTTATTAGCTGATGAAATTAACCGAGCAACTCCCCGAACCCAATCGGCATTATTAGAGGTGATGGAAGAAAAACAGATTACCATTGATGGAATGGCACGAAATGTTCCAGCTCCATTTTTTGTAATTGCAACCCAAAACCCCGTGGAGTATCAGGGGACTTTTCCTTTGCCCGAAGCCCAAATGGATCGTTTTACTCTTTCCCTAACTTTGGGTTATCCTTCACCAGAAGAAGAACTTTTAATGTTGCAAAAACAAATAGATCGAAGTTTAGTACAAAATCTTAATCCTTGCATTACTTTGGATGAGGTTCTTGATTTACAAAAAGAATGTCAAAAAATTAAAGTCGCTCCAGAATTACAACGTTATATTGTTGATTTAGTTAATGCTTCCCGTGAAGATGAAGAAATTAGCTTGGGGGTGAGTCCCCGTGGTACTGTTGCACTACAAAAAGCAACCCAAGCCTATGCTTTTTTGGAAAACCGAGATTATGCTATCCCTGATGATGTGAAGTTTTTAGCTCCGAATGTATTATCTCATCGTCTAATCCCTAGAGGGGGGCGTAATGCTAGGGTAATTGTTGATCGTCTATTAAGAAGTGTTGCTTTGTCTTAAATTTGAGGAATAGGTTAGCAAACTTTTCTTCAGGTGATTTAGGGGGGCTCCATGGAGACAAGATCAACAAAATTTAATAATTGATGACCCTCAAATGTTTTACAGTAAAGGGTTGAGACAAATTTTAAATATGATTAGTATATGTCACAACCTACTATAGAATCAATTCTTAAGGAAAAAAGAACCTTTAAACCTTCGGCTCAGTTTGCCTCTAAGGCAACTATTGGCAGTTGGGAACAGTACCAAGAACTATATAAGAAAGCCTCGGATAATCCTACGGAGTTTTGGGGAGAGTTGGCAGACTCAGAATTGGAGTGGTTTGAAAAATGGGATCAGGTTTTGGATTGGGATAACCCTCCCTTTGCTAAGTGGTTTGTTAATGGCAAGATTAATATTACCCATAACTGTTTGGATCGACACTTGAACACTTGGAGACGCAATAAGGCGGCGATTATTTGGGAAGGTGAACCGGGGGATAGTCGCACCCTGACCTATGGTCAGCTGCACCGTGAGGTCTGTCAGATGGCTAATGTAATTAAGCAGTTAGGTGTTAAAAAAGGGGATAGGGTGGCTATATATATGCCCATGATTCCTGAAAGTGCGATCGCAATGTTAGCCTGTGCCAGAATTGGGGCAGTTCATAGCGTTGTTTTTGGCGGATTTAGTGCCGAAGCTTTGCGAGATAGAGTGAATGCAGCGGAGGCAAAATTAGTAATTACCGCTGATGGTGGTTTTCGTAAAGATAAAACCGTGGCTCTCAAGGAGCAAGTTGACTTAGCCTTAGAAGATGATAAAGCGCCTAGTGTGGATAACGTTTTGGTGGTACAACGCACCAAGGAAAAAACCCAGATGGAAGCAGGGCGAGATCATTGGTGGC
>PXEJ01000101.1 GCA_003566215.1 Cyanobacteria bacterium T3Sed10_376R1m
CCTCAGCCTATTCACTCTCGCCCCATGTTTGCTAGTTTTGGCGGTGCGATCGCATCTACTTCCTTAACTTTTGTTTCCCAAGCCGCCCAACAATTGGATATTAAAAGTAAATTGGGCTTACAAAAACCTACCGTCGCCGTTAGCAATACCCGTAACATTACCAAGGCAGATATGAAGTTAAATGCCTATACCCCTAAAATAGATGTGGATGCAGAAACCTACGAGGTGAGGGCAGATGGGGAACTTTTGACCTGTGAACCAGCCTCGGTTTTACCCATGGCACAACGATATTTTTTATTTTAGGTCAATTATCAACTATCTTCCGAGGCTAATTATAATTGCCATACCATAACAAGTATGGTTAAAATGGTAGGGTTGTGTAAATGCAAAAACGAAGAATAAATATTATTTAAAAAATATGGCAGTACCTAAGAAGAAAACATCTAAATCTAAAAGAGATCAACGTAAAGCCCATTGGAAAAGAAAAGCTAAATTCCAAGCAGAAAAAGCCCTATCTTTAGGAAAATCTGTGCTTACTGGTAATTCTAATAGTTTCGTCTATCCCACCAAAGATGATGACGAAACTGAGGAGTAAAAATATCTATAACAAGGGGTGTGAACCCCTTAATTCCCAGTTAAGCCATTGTCAGAGCCGTTAAAATAGCCCAAACATCAATTAATAATAAAAGGAAAGTAAACCCTAATAAAAAGAAATACATCCAGGGTTGTGCCATGGGGCGAATATCAGTGGTATCAATGCCAGTTTTTTGAGTAACAATATTGACCATCTTTGCAAACCGGGCTACTCGCATTGGTAAAAGATAAGCTCGATCGCCCTTTTCCGTAGTAAAGTAATATACCATTCCCCCTTGTCCCGTAGTACGCATTTTTAAAGCCTTCACTTCACTCCAAGGTAAACTCCACCCCCTACGCCAAATGACCTTAGCCCAATGGGGATAACATACCCTAATTTCTTGATCATCCAAGATTACCCTTTCTGTCATTACCGTATAGACCAAAAAAGCACCCAAAGCTAAACCAAACCAAAACATCCATTGAGGAATGGGTAGGGTGGTTGTTTTTGCTAAAAAAGGTAAAGGTGTTGTTAGGGCAAAATAAAGACTTAACAGAGTAATCCTAATTAAAGGGGAAATATGAAAAATAGTTTTAACAGAATTATTTTGAATCATAGGATAAATCTTAACTATTTTGGGCTAATTCTTGTTCTAGTTTCTCTTTATTCAAACGACGTTTTTTGGCGTAAAGTTGAATACTAGCCGCCATTAAAATTACTAAACCCGCCACTAACCAAGTAGTTAAATCTAGGGGTAAATTGTCTTTAAATATTGCCAATAAAACAATAACTAATAAGAGAATAGTGGGGGCTTCATTAAAGGCTCTAAATTGTTGCCCAGTCCAAGAATTTTCATTTTTTTCTAGTTTTCTCATAATCCGTCCACACCAGAAATGATAAATCAAAAGTAGGCCTACAAATAAAAATTTGATGTGTAACCAACCTGATTTTAAAATTTCAGGCTCGGTGGAAATCAAACCCACTGCCATGGCTACTGTTAAAATCATCCCCGGAGTTGTGATGATATTGTAGAGGCGCTTCTCCATAATTTCATACTGTTTGGTGAGAATACTTTGGGCTGGTTCACTTTCTTGTCTTGCTTCAGCGTGGTAAACAAACAAGCGTACCATGTAGAATAATCCTGCAAACCAAACTACGATGCCAATAAGATGAAATGCTTTGTACCAATAATATGCCATAGTTTTTTCTTAAAATTTGTTTTAAAGTTTTGCTCCCTTCTAATAAGATAAATTTAATTATCCATTATCAATTATTTAAAACCAATCATCATCATCATCCCAATCATTTTGATAGGGTATGTCACGTTTTCGACTCACGTTATAGCTTCTATCCTCTGGATAATCGTCATAACCTTTACGCCGAGGAGGTTGAGAAGGTCTTGATGGGCGATCGCCCTTTGCCCTTCTACTAGGGGAAGAAGGTCCACCATTACCATATTCATAATCATTCACACTACTGCCACTATAACCCCTGTTGTCATAACCCCGACTAGGGGAAATTCTACCGCCATAGAGAGTGGTATCTGGTTCAGGGTATATATTCCGCCTATCTCTAGGATCAAATTCCTCATCGTCATCACCAATAAAAGTTTTCTTGATGGACTCGAAAAATCCTTCTTCTTCGTCTTTATATTGTAGTCTTACCTCTCGGTTCAGTTCGTATAATATATCTTGTAAGTCTGCTTGGTTACGGTCTAATTTGCGATCGTCATTTTGCTCTAAACTATCCAAAATTTCCCGACACAGAGACTCCACATCACGACGATAGGGGCTAGTAAATTGACTTCCAAAATCGAGGGTAACTTCCCGTAATCTTCTTTGGGCTTGATCTGTTAGAGCCTTTGCACGGTTGCGTTTTTCCACCCTTTCCCGTCTTTCTCTATCCTCCCTAGCAAACTCTGTGGCTTCTTCCATCATGCGAGTAACTTCTAGTTGAGAAAGAGTTGAAGCCCCTTGAATAACTACAGTTTGTTCCCTGCCCGTGGTTTTATCCCTTGCCATTACCTGTAAAATACCGTTAGCGTCAATATCAAAGGCTACTTGTACTTGAGGTACACCCCTTGGAGCAGGGGGAATCCCTGTTAGTTTAAAACGTCCGAGGGATTTATTGTCTTCTGCCATTTCCCTTTCCCCTTGAACTACATGAATTTCCACCGAAGTTTGATTGTTTTCAGAAGTAGAAAAAACATCAGAACGTCTCACGGGGATAGTCGTGTTGCGGGGTAAGAGTTTTTTGGTTACTCCCCCAATAGTTTCTACCCCGATAGATAGGGGAGTCACATCAAGGAGAAGAATGTCTTTGACCTCTCCGCCTAAAATTCCTGCTTGAACCGCCGCCCCCACTGCCACGACCTCATCAGGGTTAACATTCTGGTTAGGCTCGATGTCAATAAAGCTACGCACCAATTCCTGAACCAGGGGAATGCGGGTTGAACCGCCCACCAATACCACTTCATCTATTTGTACAGGACTTAATCCTGCGTCTTTTAATGCCCTTTGAAGAGGGCGGCGTAAACGGGAGACTAATTCCCCACAAATTTCTTCAAATTTCGCTCTATTTAGAGTGGTTTCGATATGCTTAGGCCCATCTTCGGTGGCGGTGATGAAGGGTAAATTGATTTCTGTGTTACTTACTCCTGATAGTTCAATTTTGGCTTTTTCCGCCGCTTCGGTTAACCTTTGCAAAGAAGTGCGATCGCGCCTCAAGTCAACCCCTTCTTCTTCCAAAAACTGCTCCGCCAAATAATTGACAATTTTATTATCAAAATCATTTCCCCCTAACTGAGTATCTCCGCTAGTGGAACGAACCTCTAACACTCCCTCACCCACTTCGAGGATAGAAACATCAAAAGTACCACCACCCAAATCGAAGACAAGGACTTTTTCCGTGCGTTTTTTTTCCAAACCATAGGCAAGGGATGCGGCGGTAGGCTCATTGACAATCCTTAACACCTCTAACCCCTCAACTTTTCCCGCGTCTTTTGTTGCTTGACGTTGAGCATCATTAAAATAAGCAGGAACAGTAATTACAGCCCCGGTTACCTCCTCCCCTAAATATCTTTCCGCTTCCTCCGCTAGTTTGCGTAAAATCATTGCTGATACTTCTTCGGGGGCAAACTCTTTTTTAATACGAGGACAACGAATCTTGATATTATCAACTTCATCTCGACGAATGGTATAAGGCACACGTTTTGACTGTTCTGTTAACTCCCCGTATTTACGTCCCATATAACGCTTGATACCATAATAAGTATTCTGGGGGTTTAACACTGCTTGACGCCTTGCCATCTGTCCCACAACCAATTCTCCATCTTTATTAAATCCGACGACAGAAGGAGTGGTGCGACTACCCTCAGAATTAGGAATTACTAACGGTTTGCCACCTTCCATTACAGCTACTACCGAGTTTGTTGTACCTAAGTCTATGCCAACGACTCTTCCCATTGTTGATTGTTTCTCCAGTTGTGAATCTCGCTACTTGCCTTCAAAGGCTATGATTGAAATTAATTTTGTCAGAGTTAAATTAATAGCTCTGTTTTTTTGCTAACGATTTATTATACTTTAGCATTTACGGGGGAGAGGGAAACTTTTGACGATTTTTATAAAAAAAACCGACACCTGCAAGAATGTCGGTAAAATATTTGTTGTCATATAATCTTGAGGAAACCTACGTAACGATTATCCAAGTCGTCTTAAGATTTCTTTACATTTAATTGTAACAAAAAATACACAATATGACAATTTTATTTGTCATCATTTACCAATATATTTATTGGCTGGGCTTATGTCTCTTGCTCCACGTTAGTAGAGGAAAGAGGCAGTAATTTAGGGGAAGACTTGCTCTTTTTCTTAGAATTGTTATTATTGTTGCCATTTAGGGTACTTTCTGGATTGACAATGCCCCCAGAAATTAAAACTTTAAAAGCATCTTCAATGGAAATAGGTACGGTGGTTACATCATCCTCTGGTACAACCACATACCAACCGGAGGTAGGATTGGGAGTAGTTGGAACAAAGACACTTAACATTGGTTTGGCAAATTTTGTTTGAATCACATCGCTTACTTTTCCTGTGACAAATCCGATAGTCCAAAGCCCTTCGCGGGGATATTCAATCATTACCACCCTTCTAAATTTAGTTTGAGAATCCTGAAATAAAGTTTCTAAAATTTGCTTGAGAGTTTTATAAACTGAACCGGCAAGGGGAATGGCTTGAAGAATTTGCTCTCCGAAATCAAGCAACCATTTACCGGCAATGTTACGAGCCATTAATCCGATTAGGAGGATAAAAACTAAGGGTACAGTTAACCCTACCAAAAAGTTAAGAAAATTAGTCAGTAGGGGGTTAAAACCATCAAAAGGGTTAATTTGTTTGGGGATTCTCGTAAGAAATTTAATTGCCCAGTTAGCAATAACATAGCTCAACCAAATAGTTGTCGCTAAAGGAATAACAACTAATAGTCCAGCAATTAAGTCATTTTTTAAATCTTGTTTTAGTCGTTCTAACACAAACTATCTAATTTATTCCTAAAGGTTAATTGATACTTTTTATTTTGACAGTTCCTCTTACCTTTTGATGTAAGCAATTATTACAGGCTTTGGGAATGGGGAAAAATCTATCTATTTTAATGTAATATTTTATTTCCCATTGTGCCTTATATTTAACCATAGTGGAGAATTTTTTCCTATCACAATCACTAATTGATTAAGTGGCATTGCTGAATTTAGATCTGATTTTTAGTTTAGGTGGGGAATGATTCGACTATAGGGAATGGGCAATGGTAATAATATTTAAAATTTTGAATATTAGTTTTGTCTTTTCCCATGGCTTTGGGTTAGTTTTCTTTTGTGGGAATATGATATATTTTGTTAAGATTTTGCCAAATAATTTTAATTAATTGATGTCTGAAAGAAATAAAGAAGCAATGTATGGAGAAAGGGCGATCGCAGAAGGCTCTTTAATCACATTTCCTAATCCTCGCCCGGGCAGGGTTTATAATATCAGTGTTACGCTACCTGAGTTTACTTGTAAATGTCCTTTTTCTGGTTATCCCGACTTTGCGACAATATATATTAATTATTCCCCTGATCAAAAGGTGGTGGAATTAAAGGCTATTAAACTATACATTAATAATTATCGTGATCGCTACATTTCCCATGAAGAGTCTATTAATCAAATTTTAGATGATTTTGTCGAAGCCTGTGATCCTTTGTCTATATCAGTTAAGGGTGACTTTTATCCTCGGGGAAATGTTCACACTGTTATTGAGGTTAATCACAAAAAATGATTGATGGTGGTTATTTAGATATTTGGGGCAAAAATCTAGCACTTAATTCTTAAAGATTAATCTAAAACAGATTGTTAAAAGTTGAGTTTTAAACCTTTGAGGTTATATTATTACTTAAGAGTTTTTTTTTTATGAGTGTGACGCAAAGTTTGATTACATTACCCCCTGATTTAGAACCTTCTAAAATTCCCCGTCATGTAGCGGTAATTATGGATGGTAATGGTAGATGGGCAAAAAAACGTGGCTTACCTCGTATTCTAGGACATCAAAGGGGTGTAGATACTCTTAAAGATTTGTTAAGATGTTGTGATGATTGGGGATTGGAGGTTCTGACTGCTTATGCTTTTTCTACGGAAAACTGGGGCCGCCCACGACCGGAAGTGGAATTTTTAATGACTTTGTTTGAGAGGGTTTTAAAGCATGAGTTGAAGGAGATGATGGAGAAGAATGTCAGAATTCGTTTTGTCGGAGATTTGACTATTTTACCTGATTCTTTGCAAAAGGAAATTGCCCATGCGATGGATGAAACTTCTCAAAATGAGGGGATTCAATTTAATGTAGCAACTAATTATGGTTCTCGTCAGGAAATTCTCCACGCTTGTCGTGCGATCGCACTTCAGGTACAACAAGGAAAAATAGAGGTTGGAGATATTAATGAAAGTCTATTTGAGAGTCATCTTTATACTGGGGGGGTAATCAATCCTGATTTGTTAATTCGTACCAGTGGAGAGATGCGTTTGAGTAATTTTTTATTATGGCAAATGGCTTATGGTGAAATGTACGTAACTCATACTCTTTGGCCTGATTTTAACCGTCAAGAATTTCATCAAGCATTACTTAATTATCAAAAGCGCGATCGTCGTTTTGGAAAAGTTAATGATAGTGATAATTAAAATAAACAAATAGTTTAGGAAAATTGACAATTGATAATTAACAATGGACAATTAATTACGAGGTTTTATTCTCTGGGTGTAGTATCTGTAATTTCGTGTTTTTAACTATGTTTTTGTCAAAAAAGCCTTATTTTTGTGTATTTTTTGATACTTGTAGTATTTCTGAAACGTTAATCTTTATAGTTTTTGATTTATTCGGCACACCCTAATTATTCACTATTCATTATTCATTAAATGACTTATCAATATTTTGCAACGGTGGGCAGAGGATTAGAAGACATTGCCGCCCAAGAGTTAATTAAATTGGGCGCTCAAAATGTAGAAACTGATTTTACTGGGGTACACTTTCAAGGAGATCAAAAATTACTTTATCAAGTTAATCTTTGGAGTCGGACAATTTTCCGAGTGTTGGTTGCCCTAGAAACCGTAAGAAGTCATAACCCCCAACAACTTTATCAAAATGTTCAAAAAATTGATTGGTCAGAATTTATTACCCCTTCCCAAACCCTTGCCGTTCATTGTACGGGGAAAAATGATAAGTTAAATCATAGTCATTTTACTGCTTTACAGGTAAAAAATGCCATCGTTGACCAACAACAAGAAAAACATGGCATTCGCTCGGACATTGATACCC
>PXEJ01000142.1 GCA_003566215.1 Cyanobacteria bacterium T3Sed10_376R1m
CTACTGTTGCATCAATAGAACAAGCATTTTCTAATACTTCCCTCAAACCTCTGGTATTAACCACGAGGATATTAGGATCTCCTGCTACAATGGCATAACCTACATAACGTAAAAACCAAGACATATCCCGTAAGGATTTGGTCATGTTAGCAGGACCATAACGAGATACGTTAATAGGACGAAATCCTGAAGGTATCGCCCCAATACTAGGTCCAGTAAAGGAAGAAAATAAGTTAGTAAAAAAGTTTCCTTTTTTTTCTTTATTGTCCTGCACAAAGGTTTCCGTTGAAAGTTGAGCAGCTTTGATGTCACTAGGTACATCTGTACCACCACCTACCCCTGTAAGAGCCATTTGGGATTCTTCTACGGGAGGTTTTTCAAAGAAAGCCATGGGTGAACCGCCCGTAAAAATACGGTTAGCGGCACGGGAAACGATAATATCAGAATTATTAGTTATAATCTCAGCGATCGCAAGTCTTTTAAGACCTGAATCAAAGTAAGTTTTTAATTCGCCTAACTCACTATTATCAGGGAAACGATCTTGTTGTTCTGCTTGAATAATAGTTGATACGGCTACAGTTTGGTATAATTGAGGCTTCGCTAAAGAGCTACCGCCACTTGCTTTTATAGTCATTGATTTTTTTTATTTTAAAACGGTGTTTTTTTAATCAATTCGTTTTTAATAGATTAAATCTTTTTGGGCTTTCTTAGGACTTTTATTAAGTTTTGTTTCAACTTTTAACCCTCTTAGGTTCAATAATGATAAGCAGTTAAACGAGTTAAGCTAAACTAAAGAGATTTTTTTTATTAGTTTTTTCGATAAATAATTCTTAACAAATTTTGTAGCAACCTTGCTAAGGTTAGGAACTCAAAAAGATATAATGTCGAAAAAGATTGATTTAAAAATGGCAATTAAAAGATCTTCATCGGATAAAAAACAAGAAAAATTACCCCGTCAGAGAAAAAATAAATCTCCATCACCTCAAAATAACCAAAAAGAAAGTCAGGAAATACTTTTATCTAGGGAAATAAAAGAAGATTTAGCACAAAATGAAGAGAAAATCAGACCCCATCAATTAAAAGATTATGTTGGTCAAAAAGATCTCAAAGGGGTTTTAAATATTGCGATTATGGCGGCAAAACAACGGGATGAACCTTTAGACCATATTCTACTATATGGGCCACCCGGGTTAGGAAAAACCACCATGGCTTTAATTTTGGCTTCGGAGATGGGAGTTAGTTGCAAAATTACGGCGGCTCCTGCCTTGGAACGTCCGAGGGATATTATTGGTTTACTGGTAGGGTTACAACCGGGGGATATTCTGTTTATTGATGAAATTCATCGTCTCAATCGGGTTACAGAGGAGTTACTTTATCCCGCCATGGAGGACAAGCGATTAGATGTCACCATCGGCAAAGGACAATCCGCAAAAATTCGTAGTATTCCCCTCAAACCTTTTACGTTAGTTGGTGCAACTACTAAAATCGGTTCTTTAACTTCCCCCCTGCGCGATCGCTTTGGCTTAATTCAACGGTTACAATTTTATGAATTAGATGAGTTAACGGAAATTGTTTTAAGGTCTGCTAACATTCTTAATGTTGCTATTGATCAATGTGGAGCTCAAGAAATTGCCCGAAGATCTAGAGGAACCCCTAGAATTACAAATAGGTTACTAAGGAGGGTTAGGGATTATGTACAGGTGAAGGGTAAAAATAAAATTGATCAAGTGTTAGCCTCGGAGGCTTTAGATTTACATAATGTTGATCGCCTTGGCTTAGATTGGACTGATAGACTTGTACTATCGACCATTATTGAACAATTTAAGGGTGGACCTGTGGGATTAGATGCGATCGCATCTGCCACTGGGGAAGACTCAAAAACCATTGAAGAAGTATATGAACCATATCTATTACAAATAGGCTTTATTAACCGCACCAATCGAGGAAGAATTGCTACCCCCGAAGCACAACAACACCTAAAAATCTAGCTCAACAATTGTATGGCACAATGGTCATAGTTGATTTAGATAAGGAGTTATATAGTTTATGCGTCTTTTACACACCATGGTTAGGGTTGCCAATTTAGAAGAATCTCTTAAATTTTATTGTGATGTTTTGGGGATGAAATTGTTAAGGCAAAAAGACTACCCCGGTGGAGAGTTTACCCTTGCGTTTGTGGGTTATGGTGATGAAGCTGATCATTCTGTAATTGAGTTGACCTACAATTGGGGGCGTGATAGCTACGATTTAGGGGATGGTTATGGTCATATTGCCTTAGGAGTAGATGATATTTATGGTACTTGTGAAAAAATTAAGTCCCTCGGTGGTAATGTTGTTAGAGAGCCAGGTCCGATGAAACATGGTACAACGGTAATTGCTTTTGTAGAAGATCCTACAGGTTATAAGGTTGAATTAATTCAAAGTAAAAATAAGTAATATTCCAAACCTTTATCTATCAAAGTTTTTTTCTCTTTAACTCAGATTTGCTTTTTGAGTAAAAAATTGAGCCTTGCTGAATTTAGCGATAATTTTTAGTTGAGGTAGGGAATCTGATTTCCCTAGCCTTGTCTTCATAAGGGGGGGTAACTCAATTTTAAATTCTTACAAATAATTTAGAATTGTTATAAAATTCTTATTGCAAACATTTATTAGAGCAAATCAAACTCTTTTAGAGCAGGTAAAAAATTATTATTTTCATGGCTAGGACGGCTTAATTTTACCAAGGCAAATCTTTGTATATCTGTTAAATTTTGCCATTGTTGTAAAGTTAACTTTAAATCAAATTCTTGAGCTTTTTCTTTAACTTGTAATGGTATTTTGTCTTTTTGTGTCCATAAAGGATTAGGATCAATCTCTAATTCTTTGGCATAGGCTCCAGTTTTGAGTAATATTAGTTCCTGTAAATAATGACGATATTTTTGTGCTTCTTCTGTTGTCCCACAGGGCTTTTTGACCAAGTTTTCCCTTTCTTCTTTTTCTAATTGATGCCAATGGTTTAGTTTTAATTTGACCCCACAAGTATCAAGTTTTAGTCTAACTATCAAGGGAATACATCTTAGGGATTGAATAAAATCGGCTTCAAACTGAAAAAAAATATTCATTTGCGATCGCACTTATATTGTGATAACCTTAAGTTGAGTTTTAAAGTAGGACTGGGTCAAATTTCAAATTCAGTTCCCATCATAGCAGGATCAATCAACGTAATATCAAAAGGATCATCAGGGGATAATGTAGCAAAAATATCCCTTGTGGATTGATAATAGGTGATAGAAACTTGAGGTCCAAAAACAACTTTATCCCCAGTTTTTAATTGCAAATTATTAACCTTATGACCATTAACTAATATTCCATTAGCACTAGGACTCTTACCATCTCCATCTACAATATGGTAATGGGCATAACCATCTTCATCAAAGATTCGCATAATCGTAGCATGATGACGAGAAACAAAAGGAGATTGAATTACAATATCAATTTTTTTTCCTCTGCCAATGGAGTATTTATTTTTTCTTAATAAAAGTTCTCTTTTACCTTTATCATCTTCTACAACTATAATATGTGCTGTATGGGGTTGCGCTGTCATTTTTAATCTTTGGTTTTCCTTTCAACTATTATACTTCGCAAATGTTAACTGACATTTTTTGATTTTCCCTAAGTCTTAATTGTACATCAATGAACAACTAATTTTTCCTATCAATATACAATTACCAGTACTTAAACAAAAAAATAAGATAAACTTAGATTATCAGGGTTTTAATCGTTGGTGTAAAAAAAATTGACCCGACGTTGAAAACAAAAGTATCGAAAAAGATAATTTAGTAATGATTTCGGAGGATTATGAGGAGAGTCTAACAGAAAGAATATTTCTCAAATTTCCGATAACAATATTGATGTTACCTATCATAAATTATGTCATTTATTCAACTTGGGATTATAAGGAAATAAATGAGCAAAGATTAAAAATTATTAGCTCAACTCGACAAACCAAAATAAGCAGGTATGTTTCTTTAATCATAGACTAAAATTCAGGTCATAGAAAAAATGGTAATCTTACTAAGAAAGATACTTTAGGCTTAGTTTTTGTTTAAATACCGTGAAATTTAAGTCATTAAATGTTAACTACAAATAATTTTATTTCCCAGTTAAAATATATAGAAAATAAATGGATTATTAATAACAAATACTATAGTTTAACACAATTAACTCAGTTTTATATTAATCAAATCTTAAAAATTGGAAATTATGAAAATAAGATAGTCTTTTTAGGAGAAGAAGAACCAGATAAATTCATAAGTATTTTTTTCGCTTCTGTCATGACTAACTCTTGTTTATTTTTACTTAATCCTCAATGGCAAAAAAAAGAATTAGAGCAAGTTTTTCAACTAGCTAAACCTGATATTATTTTTGGTTCAATTATACCTTTAAAGGGAAATAAAACCACCGACAAAAGATTTTCAGGAATAATGATACCCACAGGAGGCACATCGGGCAAAATAAAATTTGCTATTCATACATGGACAAGTTTAAATGCCTCTGTTACTGGTTTTTCCAACTACTGGCATAAAAAGAAAATTAACTCTTTTTGTTGCCTTCCTCTACACCACGTTAGCGGTTTAATGCAAATTCTCAGGAGTTTTATCACCAAAGGAAATTTAGAAATAGTCTCTTATCAAAATCTAAAAACAAACCAGTTTCTATCAAAAAAATACAGTAAATATTTTATTTCTCTTGTACCAACCCAATTAAAATATTTATTAGATAATAACTTACAATTTCTAAAGCAATTTGAGACTGTTTTAGTGGGAGGCAGTGCTACCAACAATGATCTAAAACATAACTGCAGAAAGCACAAAATAAGATTAGCTTTAACCTATGGTATGACAGAAACTGCATCAGGTATTAGTGCGTTAAAACCTGAAGATTTTTTAAAAAATAACGATAGTAGTGGTGAAATTATGCCCCATGCTAAAGTTTTAATCAATTCTCAATCTGACCCTAATATTAATAAATCTAATAACCCTCACCTAAACTCACTATCTTTAGACAAAAACAAATTAGTTGGTAATCTTCACATTAAGAGTCAATCTTTATTTCAAGGTTATTATCCTAGTATTAATGATAACCATGTTTTTAAAACCGATGATTTAGGATATTTTGATAATAATTATTTATATATTGTAGGGCGTAATAGTCAGAAAATTATTAGTGGTGGTGAAAACATTTATCCTTTAGAAATTGAACAGCTAATATTAGAAACTCAATTAGTCAAAGATGTAATTGTGAAAGGAAAAAAAGATGATTATTGGGGAGAAATTGTCACAGCTATTTATATTCCTCTGTCTGAAGATATAGATGTAGAAAACATTAAAAAAATGATGTTGGCCAAGGTTAGTAGTTATAAAATTCCGAAACTATGGCTAAAAGTCAACCATATTCCTCGCAATGCCCAAGGAAAAATTTCTAGAGATAATATATAGGCGAACATTAGTCCGCCCGTGAAAAATAAAATGCTCTATTTGATGGCAAAACGTTTTTCTAAAGATTCAACTCTTTTCTTGGCTATGGTGTTATTTTGATCATAGGCAAGGGTTTGTTTATACATTTCTATGGCTTGAATAGTTAATTGTTTTTTCTCGTAAACATTTGCTAAATTGTTTAAAGCAATGGTGTATTGTGGATATAATTTTATTGCTTCTTTATAGTTGCGAATAGCTATATCATATTGTTCTTGAGAAAAGTGGGCAAATCCTAACGCATTATAAATTAATGCTTTGTTTTCTTCGGGAATATCGTCGGATACTTTTAATGCTTTTTGTAGTAATTGTACTGCTTGAACAAAGAGTTTTTTGTCTAAATAAATACTCGCTAATTCATAATATTCTTCCGATGTACCTCTTTCTTTTGTCAGTTTTTTTTGTAGTAAAGAAAATCTATTTTCTATTTTTCTAGTTTTAATAATTTGCCTTAATAAAATTATTGCAACAATTCCTAATATTCCTAATAATATAGATATATAAAGTACAGGAAGATTATCATTCATAGTTAATTTTGATTGATATATTTATTTTTATTACCTTGATATGGTATCACATTGAGACATTTTTATTAATTTTTCAAATATGATTTAACTTTTGTTAAATTTAGGTAACAATATTAAGAAAAGTAACTATAAAATTAAAATTTTAATGATAGGTAAAAAAATTAAAGTGGCGGTGGTGGGTGATGTTCATGATCAATGGTGTGATGAAGATGAGAAGGCTTTATTCTATTTAGGGATAGACTTAGTTTTATTTGTGGGAGATTTTGGTAACGAGTCTGTGGATTTGGTGGAGAGGGTAGCAAGGCTGACTATTCCTAAGGCTGTTATTTTAGGTAATCATGATGCTTGGTTTTCGGCGACTAAGTGGGGCAAAAAAAAAGCACCTTATGATCATAGGGTAGAAAACAGGGTACAAAAACAGTTGGATTTGTTGGGGGATTCTCATGTTGGTTATGGTAAGATGGATTTTCCTCATTTAGGTATTTCTGTGGTGGGTAGTCGTCCTTTTAGTTGGGGTGGTTCAAAGTGGAAGTGTGAAGATTTTTTATCTCGTCTTTATGGTGTATCTAACTTTGAGGAGTCTAGTCAAAAAATTTTTGACCAGTTTAGATTAACTTCTGAGTCTAATATAATCTTTCTTGGTCATAATGGACCTTTCGGTTTGGGGGGTAATCCTGAAGATAGTTGTGGGAAGGATTGGAATCCCATTGGGGGGGATTTTGGTGATCCCGATTTTCAATCTGCGTTAAAAATGTGTCAGGGTGACATTGTACTAGGGAATAAAGAGTGTTTGATTAAGCGTAATATTAGTTTGGTTACTTTTGGGCATATGCACCATCGGTTAAGGCACACGAAGGAAAGGATAAGGACTATTATTAATCGAGATGACCATGATATTGTTTATCTCAATTCGGCTTGTACTCCCCGGGTACAAGATTTTTTGGGGAAAAAGGCTCGTAACTTTTCGGTGGTGGTTTATAATCAGGGACAGATTGAAGATATTTCTTTGATTTGGGTAACTGATAAGCTCGATATTTTATCAATAATTTCTTTGTTTGGAAAAGAGGATTTAGCTTTTCTTCCGTAAGAAGCCCCACGCTGTATTTTTCAGTAAAAAACTATCCATAAAATCGGCGTGGAATGAATTACGGGCAAGGGTTATTGCACAAATAAAAATAATAGTCCTATGTTAATATCCCTCTTTTGTCACTTTTCATTTTTTCTTACTATTAATTGATTTCATAACTCTTGATAATTAAACGATTACATATACTACAGTTTGTTTTTCTCAATTTTTAGTTATCTTTTATTTTATAGTAGTAAATAATCGGGCGA
>PXEJ01000166.1 GCA_003566215.1 Cyanobacteria bacterium T3Sed10_376R1m
AAGTCTAAATGATTTTGATAGGGATCATCGACACGACTACTACTGAAAGGATTTGTGATGATAGCTTGTTGAACTGTCATTGTTATATTATTTTGCGTTTGAGAGTCAGAAGTTAGGTATAAATACAATTGTAGGGTAAACTGTGCATCGTAACGGGCGGTATGGGCTTGTACTTTTTTAAAGTAAAGGTTATCTACTTGTAAAAAAAATCGGCGACAGAGATTTCCTAGTTGATAGTTTTTTATTTTAGGATATTTTTTTGGGCTAATGCTAGGGTGCAAATAAATTCTGCTGAGGGAAATTTTTGTCGGCATCGACGAAAGCTGTTATTAAGAATGTTTTTATCGTGTTGGGCGTTGTGACAAATAATTTTCTGGTTAGTTAATAGATTGGTTAAGTCGTTGATTATTTGTGTTAGGGGTTGATGATTTACTCTATTTGTTTTTTTGTCTCGTGTTTCAACGAAGGCTTCATAAACTAGCTTTCCTTGTGGATTGATAATAGCTATTTCTCTTAAGGTATCGCTTCCTTCTGTGTCTATGACAATAAATTCCATTCTTCATTTATTCTAGTTTTATTTATGATAGGGGTTTTTGTGAGATGTGCGATCGCCCTTACTCACAGATTATCGTAATGAAAACGACAAGCAAGGAAATCAATTTGAGGGAAAGTTGAGAATGTTTAGATGTCAATGTGCAACCTTGCTGATAACAGTCAAAAAACCGATGAAGATAATTGAGAAAACTTGCAGTGATTATATTGTTTTCCGAACTCTGGTGTAAAAATCACTCATTACTTCGATAAAAGAACTATCTTGATGCCAAAATTGGGGATAATCTCCTGCTTTTTTGACCACAATGGCGGGAATGGCATTAGATGAATTATCGGGTAAATGCTCTGATATTCTTTTTTGCCCTTGCCAAAATTCTTTTTGACTTATCTTATTATTAGTAGTTACTAAGGTTGGTTTAGTATAATACGATTCTACTGGTTCTGGTGCTAAATTTTCCGTAGTCAACCCCTGAGATAAAATTTGTCCTAAGGTCGATTTCATTAATTCTTCGTGAAGTTTCTCCCTCGGAAGTCCACGCAACTCAAACAATAAAAAAGGATCTCGATCAATCTCTGAGGCGATGAGATAATATACTCCTGCTATATGTTTACATGGATTAGACCAATCTGGGCAAGAACAATGTGTTTGAAAGTCATCACTATCGTAGGGAAGTAGGTGTAGTTTAAATTCTTGATAAAATGTTTTTTCGATATTGTCTGGCATTTCGTTCATTAACAATTTGCTAACAAAACTCGCTCGAGAAGAAAGAAGTGCGATCGCCCTTTGCCAATCTTCTTGAGAAATGGGAGTTAGAGATATTTCTGTTTTGTATAAAGGTTCCTTATAAACACCAAAATAAGGATTAACTGAACCTCTAACTTTAGCAGTGATTTTTCCTTTAGTAACTTTGTATTGCTTTATCTTACCATTATTAGCATAACTACGTCCCCGACTTAGTCTTCCCGAATCAGTAAAAGATTCTAAGGCTTCAATAAAAAGTTGTCCCCACCATGTTTTACTAAATTTATTCATATTGACAATACAGAATCTGATTTAAGATTACATATAATTTTAAATTATTTCAAAGATTTAATGGTAACAAGTTCACCTTTAATAACTTCAATTTTCACTTTATAGCAAATCCGCAAAAAAGAGTAAATAGGTGGTAGAGGAGGATGCTACATCCGTACAGGTATTAGATTAAAGAATTAAAAAAGAAATATTTTAGCAGTAAAGATAAATTTGTAATTTTTGATTTGTGAGAGCCCACCTTATTTAGTAAACTTTAAATTAGATAGGAAAACGCTTCATTTTGTTAAAGGCATCCCTAGAATTATCTGCCAACTGAATATTAACCCCCGGCACTTGAGGGATTTGCCATAAAACATCAACGGTACGACGTAAAATTCGCACAATATCACCCTCATCAAGGGTAGTACTAGAACATAACTCATCCCAAGTTACCCCCAAACACCAAGCCTCAGATAAACCAATAACATCAGGCTGTAAAAGTACGGGCATGGTTACATCTTGTCTTTTTTGAGCTTGGTTCAACTTTCGTCTAATTTCAGTGATTTCTTCTTCTGGGTTATAAAAAGCGGTGTCATCTATTTTTGCTAACCCTAAAGCATCTAATACTTCCCCAGAGGGCTGATAACCTACCCATGTATCAAAACGAGGGGGTTCACTAATTAGGGCAGTGATACAGGGTGCAAGGTGGTGAGGTGCTAAAAAGTCTAAACGGCCAGAGGTTAAACATAGGGCTAACCATAGCTCGTTTTCTCCTCGAATAACCGAGGCTGCTTCCCCTAACAATGCGGGTTTATTTTCCTTTAACGCCCCAAATTCTTGTAATACTTCAATCAGGGCTAAAAATTCTTGCCAATAATAAGAGCTATTGGATTTTACTTTTTGATATTGACTTTGAATTGTGGTCAATTCTTGTTTTAAGTCTTGACGCTTACGATTTGCCCTTAAAAGTTTACCGATTTGATCTACTTTATCTAGGGGATGTTGTTTAATTAAATTTTCAACTTCGGCAATTCTTTCTTGTTGACTGATAATTTCTTCATTAATAGGCATATACTCTTGAGCGTATTGAGAAATTAAACGACTCATTTCTTCGGTGGTTTCATCTCCTTTTGTTAGTTGCCCAGCGCAGATATTTTCTATGTCGGGCAGGTAAATTTTTTCGATCAGATTAGCGGGTATAGATGCAGAATTTATATCAACTATGTCACTAATAGATGCTAAATACCAGTTATTGTCTGTGCCTAAACAAAGAAAGAATTCTTGATTGTTATGGGAAATTTGAGCGGTTAAAACTCCTTGGGCTACATAGGCATTTTTTTTGTTTTGTCTGTTGAGACTTAATATATTTCCAATGACTAAGGTTTCAAGAAAAGGTTGAATGGCTTGTTTTCTTTCTTGTTGCCAGTTTTTTTGAAATAGTTTGAGAATTTTTTTCTCTTGTTTTAGTCTTTCTTTTAATTTTTCATAGGCGTTTAATTCTTTGCTGTTGTAACCAGCTAGGGCAATATCTAATCTTGTTAATTCTCTTGTGTAGGAAGTGATAGCTTCTTCTTGGGGAGTGAGTTGAATTTTGGCAAGATATTCTGCAAAACTTAGTTCTAGTAGTTGCTTGGCTTCTTGAATACTATGTTTTTGTAATAAATTTAAGACCATACCATAACTAGGAGTGAACCAACTGCGTAGGGGTTCGGCAGGGGCTTTTGCTAGTTTTGAGGCCATTAATGCTCCTTCGTAGGGGCTTTGAACGGTAACGACATAACCGACTTCGTCCATGCCTCTACGTCCTGCCCTACCTGCAATTTGTAAAAATTCGGAGGGGGTTAGGCTACGATGTCCATCATCTCCTCTTTTTCGGAGGGCAGATATTACGGTGGTACGGGCGGGCATATTTATTCCTGCGGCAAGGGTGGCAGTAGCAAAGACGATTTTGATTAATCCTTTTTCAAATAGACGCTCTACTAATTCTTTCCAAGCTGGTAATATTCCTGCGTGGTGGGAGGCGATTCCTCTGGTGAGGGGTTCTATTTGACTACTTCTAACTAATTCACTATTAGTTCCTAGAAAGGTGAGTATTTTTTCTTTTAAGAGGGGTTTTTCGGTTAAAAATTCGATAAATTCTATGGCTGAGTTTTCTTTTTTGTTGATAAAGTTATTAATTTTTTCGTAGGTTATTTCATGTTCTTTTCTGGCAAATTCTATTATTTTGTCTTGTAATTCTATATTTTCAAGGATGAGAAAGTTAAGTAGGTATAGAAGAATTTGTTTGCTTTCTTCTACGGATACTAAGTTTACGTAGTTAAGGGATTCTAAGGCTTGGTCACAGCCCCTGCGGCTGAAAATAATATAAATGGCAGGGAGCATTTTTTGTCCGTTTAGTTGTTGCACCAACCCTTTTATGGTGGGGCATATTTTGCGGTCAAATCTGCCTCTTTTGTTGGGGCGCAAAAGTTTTTTGAGTTGAGGGTTTAATTTGTCGGTTTTGTCTTTAAAAAGGTTTTGTAATCCTTTACTATGGCTGAAGTAAAATTTTAATGGTACGGGGCGAAAATCTGAGTTTACTAATTCACATTTACTAAATTCTCCTTGTTGAAAATGACATCTTCTCACGTGGTTTATCCAGTCTCTTAGTTGTTCGGGATTTCCCACGGTGGCGGATAGTCCGACTAATTGAATGTTGGGTGGGCAATAAATGATTGATTCTTCCCACACTGTTCCTCTACCGGGGTCATTTATATAATGACATTCATCTAGTACTACGCTTTGGACGTTGCGAATTGAGGTACCAACTTGACCGATGGGGGTACTGTATAGCATATTGCGAAAAATCTCGGTGGTCATAACGACAATGGGAGCATCGGGGTTGATCGATACGTCTCCGGTAATTAAGCCAATTTCAGCGTATATTCCTGTTTCGGGTATGATGGTTTTTCCGAATTTTGCTTGAAAGTCTCGAAATTTTTGGTTGGAAAGGGCTTTTAATGGGGTGGTGTAAAATACTCTCTGACCACTTTGTAAGGCTCTGTAAATGGCGTACTCGCCGATTAAGGTTTTCCCTGAACCTGTTGGGGCGCTGACTAAGACGGATTTCCCTTCGTCTAAAAATGCGATCGCATCTATTTGAAAATTATCGAGTTGGTAAGGAAACAGGGTTTTAAAATCTAATTCTAAGGGAGTCATCATTATTGTTTTTGGTCAGAAATATTTGGTCAGGGCTTAATTTGCTGACCTATAATGATTCTAACGACTTTTGCTCAGAAAACAATAAATAACTACCGATAGTTTTGTTGAACCTTTTCTACCTTTAGGTAGCAGATTCCCATTTAGACTCTTCTCTCGGTTTGATTTTGTGGTTGAGTGTGAGAAAAGAATTACAAAAAAAAGCCCTAAACTTTTATTAAGGGCTTTTTTTTCAAAAACAATTAATTGCCCCTGATAAGGGGTTAGGTAACAATTAATTTTTTTATAAAAAGGTTAATTAGTATAACTCTTCTTCTTTGTGGGTTTCGATTTTACAATCGGAGGTAGGGTAAGCTACACAGGTTAAAACATATCCAGCTTCAATTTGATCGTCGTCTAAGAAAGATTGATCAGACTGATCGATAGTACCAGAAACGAGTTTACCTGCACAAGTAGAACAAGCACCAGCACGACAGGAGTAAGGCAAGTCAATACCTTGTTCTTCTGCTACATCAAGGATATATTCATCATCAGGTACTTCAATAGTTTGTTCGCCGTCTTCGGTAACTAAGGTTACGTTATAAGTTGCCATGTTTTGTTTCCTTTTATAATAATTTACAAAAACTCTTTCTTACTATTTCAGTAAGCCTACTAAGAATAGTAAAGGATAAATGATTATTCTGGTTCAAACATTAGTAATGAAATTCTTAATCCTTTTAACCATAAGTTAAACTTATTATATAAAATAAGGAAGTGTTGAGGGAGTTTATATATTTGTTTTTCTAATTAAGTACGGTATATTGGTCTTTACAGGTTCGGTAATTATTACAAGTGGTCTTTTTTTTGTTTAATATTATACATTAGTTAAACTTATTCTTTTTTTTAAGAGATTGGGACTTTTTAGGGATTAAGTAAATTAACCCTGAAGCGATGGTTAATGCTACTGATACCCAAAACATAATTAGACCTATTTCTTGCCATAATCCGTCTAATGGAATGATTAAAAGTGCGATCGCACTTATTTGACTAATAGTTTTTAATTTACCCCAAACATTAGCACCTGAAATGATTTGCTGTTGAGGATTTACACGCCAACCTGCGATCGCAATTTCCCGTAAAATAATTAAGAACACTCCCCACCCGGGGATAACCTGACGCTCGATCAAGACTAAAAGAGGAGCAATAACCAAGATCTTATCAGTAAGAGGATCTAAAAACTTTCCTAAATCGGTAACCTGATTTAACTTTCTCGCCAAATAACCATCAAGCCAATCCGTTGCCGCCGCTATCAAGAAAAGAGAAAAACCTAGCCATTGTAAACCAACATCAATCTGATAGAGACAATAGATAATAGGAACAACAAGTATAATTCTAATAAAAGTAATGGAATTAGGAAGATTCATTCAAAACGTCAAATAGTTACAACCTTTAAATTATAAGATTTGATCGGAGGCAATAAATAAAGAAATCAACCATTCACATATTTATGGCCACTAATTCCACTTGACATATCTAAATATATTGATCATTAAATTCAAATTACATAGCGCCTTCTCGCTTAATTACAACGGCAACAGTTCTCAAAATTAGGTATAAATCATACCCAACAGACCATTTATCTTGATAGTCAAGATCCATTCCGACAATGTCATTGAAATTTAGACAAAGAGAACGTCCCCTAACTTGCCATTCACCAGTTAGTCCTGGTTTTACTTTCATTCGTAAACACTGATAATCGTTATATTTATCAACTTCATTGGGAGTAGGAGGACGAGTACCCACTAAGCTCATTTCACCAACCAACACATTCCAAAATTGAGGAAACTCATCAATACTGGTGCTACGGAGGATTTTACCAACACGGGTAATACGAGGATCATTGGGATTCTTGAAAATATGACCTTCAGCCATGTTTTCTACTAAGTGTTGTTTTTTTTCTGCATCAACGGTCATGGAACGAAATTTCCAGATAGTAAACTCTTTTCCGTTAAGACCACATCTAGTTTGAGAGTATAAAATAGGGCCGTCACTGTCTAAGATGATTAACATTGCTAAGGGAATAAAAATAATGGCGGTAATGAGTAGTCCGAATAAACCCCCAACAATATCAACTATCCTTTTTCCAAAACTTCTTACTGATGGGTGACTAGAGTTAAAGTTTTGATCGAACAGTGTTTCTTGATTGTAATCCGAAGATATTGATTTTTGCCTTTTGTCTTTACCAGAATAAATTAACCCTTTCTGAAGTATTAGCATGGTATCTTTTCTCGAGTAACTTGGATGTTGTTACTATCATACCGAAAGTTTTCCAAATACGTACATATTTTTACGTAATTAATGATCACTTCATAATACCTAAGTATTTTTTGATTCAATTATCGAGAATACGTAAGAATTTATTGACCAATTTTTATCAACTAAGTTTTTATACTTATCACCTCAATCTCTTTTGTCGTAAGCTTTTAACAATACTACATTGATAGACAACTAGAAATAAAACTCTAAATTTTGATCAAAAAGTTAAATTTGTAACTAAAAATAAAGGGGAAAAAGAGTAATGAAGAGGGTAGTGCGATCGCACAGTGCCACTTCGTGATCGCATTTC
>PXEJ01000139.1 GCA_003566215.1 Cyanobacteria bacterium T3Sed10_376R1m
CAACTATTGCGTTTTGGTTCTAAAGAGTAGTCATAGATGTTACCGTAAACATTATTGACATCTGTTTGTTGTCTTATAATGTCGTTATCGACCTCTTCTAGAACATTTTGATCACTAATAATAACATTACCAATGGTTTGAGTCTCTATGGTTTTTGATGGTGTAATACTTTTAACTAACTCTAAGAAATCAATGTTTATTTCCTCTTTATTTAGGATTCCCTCTCTATTTAAGATAGTCAGATTCATGCTATTTTCTTGTTCTACAGTTTCTTCTTCTGCATTAATAAATTCTTCATCTTCATCAATAAATCGATTGAAATCATTATCCCTAAATTCTTCTCTCTCATAGTTTTCTATTAAAGTATTTAAATCTATTCTCATTTCTTCTCTCAATTCTTCATCTAAAAATATTTGATAATCATTATTTGCTTCCACAAAAGATTGATCTTTCTGAAATAGTATAAAGATAAATATTAATGACAATGATGTTATTGATAAAGCGACAATTTTAATCATATTTTTTATGACCCTTTGTACAGTGTTATTTTAATAATCTTGACAACAAACAATTAAAATCGGACAATAGACCGATAATTAATATTTTTTTCTATGATTAACTGCAATGATAATTTCTCCCATGTATCAGTTTTAGCTCAAGAGTTAGTCTTAGGTCTTAACTTAATAAAAGGTGGACATTATCTTGATGGAACTTTGGGAGCTGGTGGTCATACGGAGTTGATCTTAAGTCATAATGACACTATTAGTATGACGGTCATTGACCGAGATCCTATAGCGATCGCATCTACCCGTGAGCGACTACCCTTATCATATCTTAATCGTCTTAATTTTTGGCAAGGAAATTTTGCAGATTTTCAAGGGGAGGAAAATCAATTTGACGGCATCATCGCCGACTTGGGGGTAAGTTCCCCTCAATTTGACCACCCAGAAAGGGGCTTTAGTTTCCGCCATGACGGAGAATTAGATATGCGCATGGATCAAACTCAATCTTTGACGGCAAAACAAATTGTTAATCATTGGAAAGAAAAAGAAATTGCTGATATTATCTATCTTTATGGAGAAGAAAGATTATCTCGTCGTATTGCCCGAAAAATTGTTGAAAAACGTCCTTTTCAAACCACCACGGAGTTAGCCAGTGTAGTAGCTCTGTGCTACCCCCCTAAGGCTCGTTATGGAAAAATACATCCTGCTACAAGATCTTTCCAAGCTTTGCGTATAGCTGTAAATCAAGAATTAGACTCCCTAACCAAGTTTTTAACCGTTGCTCCCCGATGGCTTAAAACAGAAGGAAGAATTGGCATCATCAGTTTTCATAGTTTAGAGGATAGAATTGTTAAACATCAATTTCGAGATAGTGATTTGTTGACAGTCATCACTAAAAAGCCTATTACCGCCACAGAAGAAGAACAACAGGCGAATGCGCGATCTCGATCTGCTAAACTCAGAATTGCCCAGAAGGTTTAAGGGAAAAACTATCCACCACTGGGCAAAACTTTTTCAGCAAAGCCTAATTATTGATCTTTGATTTTTAGCTCCTCAATATTCCAAAAAGCACCACCGAGGGGAGAATATTGTATTTCTTCAATTTTATTTCTCACGGCGGCTAAAGAATAAGGATTAACTAAGTAAATTAGGGGTAAGTATTCCATGGCTAGTTGTTGAGTTTGAGCATAAATTTCTTTTCTTTTTTCTAAGTCTAATTCTTTTGCTCCCTTAACATATAAATTACCAATTTCTTGTTCCCAATCTGCCACCTTTCGCCCTTCAATGGGATCTCTTCCTGCTTGAGGTTTTTGGTTAAATAGATGTAAATTACCATCAGGAGACCATAGATTTATACCTCCATTTGGTTCATTTCCCCCCGTAAAACCAATTATATGGGCTTCCCAATCAAGGGAATTACTCAGTCTATCTACTAATACGTTAAATGCGATCGGTGTAAAATCAACAGTGATGCCAATTTGTTCTAAATCTTGTTTAATTTGTGATCCTAAAGATTCTCTAATTTTGTTTCCTGCATTAGTTAATAGGGCGAATCTTACGGGGTTATTGTCTGCATCTAATAAGTTGTCGTTGTTATCATACTTAAATCCTTCATTTAAAAGAATTTTTTTGGCTAATTCCGTGTCGTAACTATAACCTTCTACCGTGGAATCATAAAATGGAGACTGTACCGAAATCGGTGAATTTTGTTTTTCTCCTAACCCACGGTATATGTTGTTAATCATCCTATCACGGTTGATGCTATGGGCGATCGCACGACGAAAATTAAGATTATTAAACCACTTGGATTTATAAGGAGTTACCAAAGGCTGACCATTCCTAGAACCTTGATTAAGATTAAACGCCATAAAAGTAGTACCATAAGCCGCCCCACCGTTATAAATAGTAAAATCTCCCCTCTCTTCCTCTCTTTTTAACAAAGAAAAATAATCAGGAGATACCCCCACAGAATCTAAACTACCAGAGCGAAATTGTAACAAAGAAGTATCCGTAGATTCCACAATTTCCCATACCACTTCTTCTACATAAGGTAAAGAATTACCCTGTTCATCTTTGCGCCAATAATACGGATTACGGGTAAAAATAATTCTTTGAGAAGTTACATAACTTTTTAATTTATAAGGTCCATTAACAATCAATTCATCCCCAGGGGTATCCACACCCCAAAAAGAAAGAAAAATAGGTCTTCCATCACTATCTTTTTGTTCTACTTTTTCTGCCAAAATATGTTTAGGTAAAATAGACAAACCCGTACTTTCTAAAAAAGGAGCAAAGGGCTCATTAATAGTGAACATAACTTGGTTTTCGTTAACTTTTTCCACCACTGGTAAAGCCCTACTTTCCCCCACCCTTAAACTATCCCTCGCATTACTAGGAATTTCTTCGTTAAGATATAACTTATTATAGCTAAAGACCACATCATCAACGGTCAAAGGTTGACCATCAGACCATTTCAAATTATCTCTGAGGGTAAAAACAATATTTAATTTATCTTCAGAAAAATCCCAAGACTGTGCTAAAGCGGGTTCAATTTCCCCCGTCATCGGATTTTCCCGCACTAATCCTTCATAGGTTAAGCCAAAAATATTCGGAGATTCTTGAGATAATACCGCATTAAAAGTTTTTGGATCACTTAAAATTGCCTGAATTATTTGTGACCTAGAAAACTGATTATTTCTTTCTTGAGTTAAATTACACCCCGATAACACAGTTATACTAATTGCAAAAACAATAATTAAATTTACTAATTTACGCCATCTAAAAATCATATATTTTAAGAATAAATATTACTTCTTGCTTAATCATTTTATCGCAACATCCCTTAAACTATGTTATAAATAAAGTCTGGTCAAAAAGTTATCCCCCCAAGAAAATTAACCATAGACAATTATTCGGGAGATTTTTATATACATATCAAAAAGTTTTATTTACTAAGGATTTTTTGTAAGGCTTGAACTTATTGACCATAACAAAATTATTTAATTTTTACTCTACCACGGCTCTACATTATTTCAATATTTTTTTATTGCATGAATTTATCTTTAGATACATTATTTAATATTTCCCCGAATATACAAGGTTTGCTCAGGGATATTTTAATTGTTATTTCTATTTTGATTTTTAGTTACTTTATTTTAAAAATAGCTAAAAATCTTTTATTTCGACAACTAAGAAAGATTACAAAAAGAACAGATACTGACTTAGATGATCAAATTATAGAAATTTTTAACAAACACGTTGTTCCTATCGGTTATTTTATTATTTGTTATTTAACCTTTAAAGAAATACAAATAAACGAAACCATTTTGGGATTAGCCCAAACATTTTTAGGTATTGCTATTACATTTTGTACATCGATATTTTTGGTTGACTTAGCTAGGGTTATAATTGCATTTTATAGTAAAAAATACCACTATTCAAATTCAATTATTGAAAGAAATATTAATGCACTTTTTCCAGCTATTAGGGTTCTAATTTGGACCTTAGCAATTATATTTGTTATTAGTAATTTAGGATTTGATATAGGGGCGATTGTGGCAGGGTTGGGTATTGGTGGTGTGGCGATCGCCCTTGCATCCCAAGGAATACTACAAGACTTATTTAGTTATTTTGCCATCCTATTTGATCGACCATTTGAAATATCAGATCTCGTTTCCATCGATGAATTTACAGGATATGTAGAACATATTGGCATCAAAACTACAAGAATAAAAGCCCTCACAGGAGAACAATTAATCTTAGCCAACACAGACTTAACTAACTCTCGATTAAGAAACTTCAAGAGAATGAAAAGTCGTCAAGTCAGAACAGAAATTGGCGTAATATACGAAACAGAAGATAATCAACTAGCCAAAATTCCCGAAATCATCGAAACAGCACTAAAACCCATAGAAAATATAACCTTTGACATCGCCTATCTTATTAGATTTGGAGACTTTAGTATCGACTACGAAATCATTTACTTTGTCCACAGCAACGAACTGAAAATATATCGAAAAACTCAACACCAAGTAAATCTAGCCATTAAATATGCCTTTACCAAAGCAAAATTAAAATTCGCCTATCCCACCCAATTACACTATATACAAAAAAACAACTGAAAATAACCCAAAAAGTAATATATCAGTTGTTTTTCATCCCTATCATCAAACAAGAGGTTTATCAAATTGCCCACGTCTTCTTATAGGAGAACGAGTCGAACCATCAGAACGAGACTTAGGGGCGGAAGAAGAACTAGGCTTGGAGCGAAAACTAGATCTAAATCTGCCACGCCCTTGTTCATCATAAATTTCGAGATATAAAGTATCTCCTGAAATCTGGGCCGCCGTTTGTAAAACAGTCCTTAAGGCTTGAATATTACGCCCACCTCGACCATAAACCTTCCCTTTTTCCTTTTCTTCCAAAGCTAACCGAATCCAAATCCGTTTCGTGCTAAGTATATATTCACAATTAAAGCTTAGCAATTCGGGAGATTCGAGCAACGGTTCAACAAGAAAACGAATTAGTCCATCATAATCAGGACTAGAAACATCATCTAAATTGAGAAAAGGATTATTATTAGGCATTTACTTGTTCAAAAACTTTTGCTTTATTTAAAATAGCACGTACAGTTTCCGTTGGCTGAGCTCCATCTTTCAATCTAGTCACAATAGCGGGTACATTCAGTCTAGTTTCGTCCGTACGAGGATTATAGAAACCTAATTCTTCTAAAGGTCTGCCATCACGACGGTCACGGCTGTTAATAGCAATAATACGATAACTTACTTCTCTTTTCTTACCTAACCTTTTTAAACGTATTTTAATCATAATAAATTAATTTAATTTTTAATCCTACTTGATGAGTTAAGATTTAATTGACCCTTACCATGATACTAAAATTTCGACCTAATTGCTAATATTGCAGTATAGAATCTTTCTTCAATGATTGGCTATTAGGTATTAGGTATTCATAACAGCTATTGTAGCCTCAAAGTTTTTTTGCTTATTTTCTATCTTCAGCATTTTTATTTTGAAAAAAGAAACAGCCTTATTCTCCGAACAAGAAGTGTCAAATCGTACATCTGATACAATACTCTATCCAAGAAAATTTATGATCAAGATAAAAGAATACCTTCTAAAAATAAAAAACCTATATTCACTTAACTCTAGAAAAAAACTGTTTATCGTATTTAAAAGAGCGGAATAAAGCCCCAAAAATTTTAACCTTCTTTACTAAATTCATGAATAATCCTCTGAGCATACATCAAGCAGTACAACAACAAAACATTAAATTAGTAAAGCAACTATTAGTTCAAAAAAATATTGTCAATTGTCAAGATAAGAACACCAATACTCCAATTATCTGCGCCGTAAAAACAGGTAATATTCAAATTAGCCAAATGTTAATACAAGCAGGAGCCGATTTAAATTATCAAAACTCTCCTCACCAAATGTCAGCTTTGATGTATGCCTGTGGCAAAAATATACCTCGAATGTGTCAGCTACTAATTAATAATGGTGCTGATGTAAACTTAGTTAATGACGATCGCACTCCACCATTAATGATAGCCTGTTACTTAGGATTTACCGAAATAGTAACAATACTTTTAGATGCGGGGGCAAAAGTCAACGTTCAAGACATAGATGGAGATACTCCCCTATGTCTTGCCATCAAAAAAAATCATCATGAAATTGTCACTCTACTCATAAATCACGGAGCAGATGCTTATTTTGACGAAGGTGCACTCAATCTAGCTATTGATTACCACAACTTAGAAATGATCAAAACCCTATTAAAAACCAACATTGACATTAACATAGGTAATCGAGATGGAGTTACTCCCTTGATGAATGCTAGCGCCCAAGGAAACATCGAAATAGTGAGAATGCTAATAGAATCAGGAGCAAATATTAATCAACAAGATAGGGAAGGGGAAAGTGCTTTACATTTAGGTTGTTTAGAAGGACATTTTCAAGTCGTCCAAACTTTATTAAATCACCATGCCACCGTTGACATACTCAATCAAGAAAGAGATACCCCCCTTATCATCGCCTCATTACAAGGTCATAGTGAGATAGTTGCTCAGTTACTAAATCATGGAGCAAATCCCAACTATTGCAATAATCCTGATACTCCTCTGAGTTTAGCAATTATTAATAATTGGCAAGAAATTACCTGTTATCTATTACAAGCTGGGGCAAATCCTAATGCTCGTTTAGCCGATGGTAAAACTATTTTAATGAAACTATGTGACCAAAATAATGTAGATATGATTCGCTGTTTTCTTCGGTTTGGTGCTGATGTGAACCTAGAAGATAGAGGAGGTGGCACAGCTTTGATGTGGGCGGCCCATCGTGGTCATTTAGAAGGGGTTAAATTATTATTAGGTGTGGAAGGGATTAATATTAATCACCGTAACAATCAAGGTTACACCGCAGCAAGTTTGGCTGAATATAATCAATTCCATCATGTCTGTGACTTTATCAAAAATCACAATTTAGACTAAAAAATGTGAACATTTCCAGAATGCAGATCAAGTTTTAGAAATGAAAAACTTATCAGTATCTATTTTTGATAGACATGATTATTCTTCAAAATAAGCAGTAATACCAAATCCTAAACTGAAAGTAAACTAATAACTATCATCAACCCCAGTAATTTTGAGTATGTCAGCTAATCTTTCTCCGTTCTTTTAATAACAACAGACGTTGAAGTCGAACTCGATTGTAACGCTGTACCCATAAACAAGGCAAGTTCAAAGCTGTTCCCACGACCAAATTTATCAGAAATCCCCA
>PXEJ01000314.1 GCA_003566215.1 Cyanobacteria bacterium T3Sed10_376R1m
TAACCTTATACAATACCCTTTCCAATCGAGAAGAAGCATTTAACACCGTCAAAAAAAACGAAGTTAAAATGTATTGCTGTGGTATTACTGTGTACGATTACTGTCATTTAGGTCATGCCCGTACTTGTATTGTTTGGGATGTGGTCAGAAAATATTTACAGTGGCGAGGCTACAAAGTTACTTACATTCAAAACTTTACCGACATTGATGACAAAATCTTGAACCGTGCCAGACAAGAAAATTCCTCCATGGAAGAAGTCTCAGAGCGTTATATAAAAGCTTATTTTGAAGATATGGAGCGTCTCAACATTACCCCCGCAGATGCCTACCCCCGAGCCACCCACGCCCTTGATGGCATCAAAAAATTAGTTTGGGAATTGGAACAAAAAGGCTATGCTTACGAAACTGGGGGAGATGTTTATTATTCTGTCCACAAATTTGCAGACTATGGCAAACTATCTGGCAGAAAATTAGAAGACTTACAAGCAGGGGCAGGGGGTAGAAAAAATCAATCCGAAGCCGTCAAAGAAAATGCCTTTGATTTTGCCCTCTGGAAATCTGCAAAACCTGATGAGCCTAGTTTTGATTCTCCTTGGGGCAAAGGGCGCCCCGGATGGCATATCGAATGTTCGGCAATGGTCAGGGAGATGTTGGGGGAAACTATTGATATTCATGCAGGGGGTAATGACCTTGTTTTTCCTCACCATGAAAACGAAATTGCCCAATCAGAAGCCGTAACGGGTAAACCTCTGGCTAACTACTGGATGCACAACGGTATGGTGAAAGTGGAAGGGGAAAAAATGTCTAAGTCCTTAGGCAATTTTATCACCATTCGAGAATTGCTAGAAAAATATGATCCCATGGCGGTGCGTCTATTTGTCTTACAAGCAAATTATCGTAAACCCATTGATTTTACTAAGGATGCCATGGAGTCTGCTACTAATGGTTGGCATACTTTTTGTGAAGGTTTACAGTTTGGTCTTAAATATGGAAATACTTTTAAGTGGACAGAGGAAACCCAGCATAACATGATTAAATCAGTTCAGGAGGCTTTTTGTCAAGGGGTAGATCATGATTTTAATTTTGCGGCGGGAATTGCTATTTTATTTGATTTAGCTAAGGAATTACGCAAAGAGGCTAATATTTTGACCCATGAGGGCAAAACCTCTTTATCTGTGCAGGAATTGGGTGATAAATGGCATACTCTAGTTACTTTAGCCAGTGTGTTAGGCTTAGAAACACATCTAGACTTTCAATCCCCTGATAATAGGGGCATTACCGATGGGCAAATTGAGGATTTAATCCAACAAAGATTAGTCGCTCGTCAATCTAAAAATTATGGGGAGAGCGATCGCATTCGGGATATATTAAAAGAAAAAGGTATTACCATCATAGACGCGGCTGGAGGTATTACCAAATGGCATCGTTAAAATAATTGGTGATTAATAATTTGGGAAGTCTGAATCATAGCATTTTCAACCATTTGCCATAGGAAGTTCTTTATCAGTTATTGATTATAAATTATACATTTTCTCCTCCTTCCTGTATTGATTTTTAACTATGAAAAGTAAATTGAAACAAATTAATATTGGGCTGATTATGCTAATAGCATTAAGCTATTTGGGTAATTATTTTAAACTGCCTTTATTTTTCGGAGTAGATTTTATTTTTGGTAGTATTTTTGTCTGGCTAATTTCTTATTATTATGGTGGTTTTTGGGGGAATGTTGGGGGATTTATTGGTAGTCTTTGTACTTATGTTTTATGGGGGCATCCCTATTCAGTTATTATCTATACCGTAGAAGCAGTTTTTATTAACCATTTTTGGCAAAAAAATAATAAAAGTTTAATATTACTAGATATAATTTTTTGGCTAGTGCTAGGAATTCCTTTGATTTTTATTTTTTTCGGCATAGTTATGTCAGATGTATCATTATTAGGAACTCAATTAATTATCTTTAAACAGATGGTTAATGGTATTTTGAATGCTATTGTTGCTACTAATATTATTAATTATTTACCTCTTAATAAAATTTTAAAACTCAAGTCTGAGAAGTTGGTATTACCTTTTGAACAAACATTATTTAACTTGCTGGTTAGTTGCATTTTTATTCCTTTATTATTTTTTACTGTTATTAACAGTGATTATCAACTTAATCAAAGTGAAGCTCAAATAGTACAAAAACTAAATCAAATATCTAGTGTTGTAGCAGAGGATATTAACCACTGGAATCAACATAATTTTACAGCAATTGAAGCCATTGCAAAACAAGAATATTCAGACTTAAATAACTTACAAAATAATTTACAGCTCACAAAAAATATTCTCCCTAATTTTGAAGAAATTTATGTAACTGACGAGCAAGGAACAATTATTAGTGCCGTAACCAGTAGCCAAACTTTTAATGATCAATTAATCGGTTTAAACATTAGTAATACTGACGAATTTATAAAGAGTAAATCAACCCAAAATAGTTTGATTAGTTCTTTTGATCAAAATCTTCCTAATCCTGATTTGTCTTTAGGCTTAACAACCCCCATTATTAAAAATAATCAATGGTCTGGTTTAGTTTATGGTTCAATTTCTTTATCTTCCTTGAATGAATTTATTGAACTTAATACCAATGAAAATGATGTAGAGATTTTTATTTTAGATGATCAGGGCAATACTTTAATTAGTTCTATAGATAGGGGTAATAATGCCTCTTCTTTTAGTTATACCACCGATGAAAAATATGAAGTGCGATCGCTCTTAGAACAATCAAAATATCAGAGAAATCTACCCCAAGAACTATCCCTAGACAAAGTCTATCATTCCCTCCCAATTATACCGGGTAGCTCCATTATGGCAAGATGGAGTCAATCATTTTACTTTCAAAAATTTTTTCCCTTCGATGATTTACCCATAACTATAATTACCAAGGTTCCTACAAAAGAGTACGTAGATCAACTACAAAGATACTATATTAGACTATTAGGAATAATGGTCATTATCACCATTATTTCCTTCTTTTTTGCCTACAAAATTAGTAAAAATCTCGTTAAACCCATTCGTTCACTGACTCAAATTAGCACAGACTTACCTCAAAAAATAACTGAAAATAGAGAAATAAAATGGCTAAATACTAATATTAAAGAAATGCAGCTATTAACCAACAACTACAAATCAATGATTGCAGTGTTGCAAGAAAAATTTGTTCAGCTTAAAGAATCAAAAGAAAATCTTGCCCAAAGAATTGCCGAAAGAACCAATGAGCTAAAACTAAACGCCGAAAAACTCGAACAAGAAATAGAACAAAGAAAAGGAATAGAAGAAAAATTACGGGAAAAAGATGAACGTTATGAATTAGCCGTCTCAGGAACAAACGATGGCATTTGGGATTGGGATTTAACCACTAACGAAGTCTATTATTCTCCAGCTTGGATGAGAATAATCGGTTACGAAAACGAGCCATTGCCTCCAAATATTAACACATGGTTCGATCGCATTCATGAGCAAGACAAAAAGCAACAACTACAAGATATTCACCTCTACCTAGAAAATAAAACCGAACTATATCAAAATACCCACCGTATTAAACACCGCAACGACAAGTATATTTGGGTATTAGCCAAAGGAAAAAGAGATTTTGACGAAAAAGGCACTCCCTATCGCTTAGTAGGAACAATTACCGACATCAGTGACAAAGTTAAAGTTGAACAAGAATTAATTCTTGCCAAAGAAGAAGCCGAAACAGCCAATCAAGCCAAAAGTCAATTTTTAGCAACCATGAGTCACGAAATTCGGACCCCAATGAATGCGATTATTGGTATGACAGGACTACTTCTCGACACCCAACTAGACCCGGAACAAGAAGAATTTACCGAAATTATTCGCACCAGTAGTGATAATCTCCTCAACATAATCAACGATATTCTTGACTTCTCCAAAATAGAATCAGGAAAACTAGAGCTAGAAGAACAACCATTCTCTCTCCATCAAACCATAGAAGAATCCCTCGATCTATTAGCACCCAAAGCCGCCTACAAAAAAATTGAATTAGTCTATTTCGTCCAACCCGCAATTCCCGCCACCATAATAGGTGATGTAACTCGTCTAAGACAAGTATTGGTCAATCTTTTAAGTAATGCTGTCAAATTCACCCACACTGGAGAAGTTATTTTATATGTTGAAATGTTTGACCATCCCGAAAACAAAAAAGCACCTCCAAAACTTCTATTTATAATAGAAGACTCAGGAATTGGTATTCCTGCCAACCCCATGAATAAACTATTTAAACCCTTTTCTCAAATAGATGCTTCGACTACCCGTAACTATGGAGGTACAGGGTTGGGATTAGCCATCTGTCATCGATTAGTCACCCTTATGGGAGGAGAAATATGGGCAGAAAGTAGAGGTAACTTGGCAGGGAAAAATCCCGAAAATTGGCAAATAACATCCACCAAAGAAACCCCCGGATCAAAATTTTGTTTCACCATTAACACTCAATTTGTCTCCCCCTCTATCACTTCAGAATTACAAAGAAATAGTTTGTTGAAAGGGAAAAAAATTTTATTGGTAGATGATAATCAAATTAATCGTCAAGTCCTAATGAGTCAATGCCATAACTTTGGTTTAGATACCGTCACTGCCCCCTCAGCACAAGAGGCTTTGTTAATTCTTAAAAATAGACAGAAATTTGACCTTGCTATTCTGGATATGCAAATGCCCCAAATGGATGGCATATCCCTTGCCAAAAGAATTCATGCTTTACCTCAATATAAATCACTACCCCTAATCCTGTTAAGTTCTATGGGGCATCGTGAAATAGAAAAAGCCCTAGAACAAGTTAACTGGGCCGCCACTCTTATTAAACCGATTAAACAATCAAAATTATATAACGTTATCTTAACAGTCCTTGAAGAAATATCATCGGGAGAAGTACAATCATCGAAGACAATAATTTCTCGTACTCCTTCTTTACAAAATATTGCCAAAACCTCTCCTTTGAAAATCTTAATCGCAGAGGATAATATAGTTAATCAAAAAGTAATAACTAATATTCTCAAACGTTTGGGTTATCGAGCGGATGTGGTTGCCAATGGTTTGGAAGTTTTGGATACTTTGCGCCGTCAATTTTATGATTTAATCTTAATGGATGTGCAAATGCCAGAAATGGATGGTTTGACGGCAACTCGCCAAATTCGTACCCTCTGGCAAACAAAAAATAGTGATTTTCAAGGTTCTCCTCCTTGTATTATTGCTATGACAGCAAATGCGATGGAGGGAGATAGAGAAAGATGTTTGGATGCAGGAATGGACGATTATCTCTCTAAACCAGTCAGGGTAGAAGCCTTAATTGAAAAATTAAAAACCGTCAGAAAAACTGATTCCAAGGTTATATTTAATAAATCTAGTATGGGAAAGACTATTGAAAGAGAAACATCAATGATCAACAAATTAGACCCGAATAGAATCGCTGAGTTAAAGAGTATGATTGGAGAAGATGATTTTAAGGAAGTCTTTCGAGATTTAATTAATTCTTACTTGGAGGATAGTCCTAATCTAATTGAGAGGATAAGTTTAGGTTTGGAAAACAAAAACATTGAGCAGATTAAGATTAATGCTCATACCCTTAAGTCTAGTAGTGTTACTTTAGGGGCACAAGATTTATCGGATTTGTGTAAAAGTTTGGAACAGTCTATGGTTGAAGAAGATTTTGCCGAAGCAAGACGGTTGACTTCTCTGGTGGTGGAGGAATATAAAAAGGTTGAAGTTTTAATGAAACAAGAGTTAGATTAGTTGAAAATAGTTATTGATTTTTTGCTAAACTTTATTTATTGCTCTTGATCGAAGATCAAAAAGACTAACTCTTCGGTACAATTAGGATAGCGACTAAACTAACTACCTATTATATTGCAGTTTATTATGACTGAAACAAATAAATACATGGAATTGGATAAAGAAACTGATAATATTGAAACTGTAGAACAACAAGATCTAGAAATTAATTCTGAAGATAATTCAGAACAAGAAGAATTAAAAGAATTGGATGATACTCAGGCGGTTTCTTCTTCTTCAGAAGAGTTGTTAGAAGAGGAAGGGGAAGAAGCACAACTTCCTGATAGCCAAGAAATGGTAAAAGCGATCGCACTTCTCCAAGAAGAAATAATTAATCTAAATCAAGAACTAGAAAAACAAAAAGAACAGGCAAAAAGTGCTCAAACCCAGTACATGAGACTTACCGCTGACTTTGATAATTTCCGTCGTCGTACCGCCAAAGAAAAAGAAGAACAAGACACCCAAATTAAGAAAAAAACTCTTTACGAATTATTGGCAGTTGTGGACAACTTTGAAAGAGCGAGAACCCAGATAAAACCAGCTAATGATGGTGAAATGGCAATCCATAAAAGCTATCAAGGAGTATATAAAACCTTTGTCGATAGCCTCAAAAAACTAGGAGTATCCGCCATGCGTCCCGAAGGAGAACCCTTTGATCCTAATTATCAAGAGGCAATGTTAAGAGAACCCACCAAAGAACATCCCGAAGGAACTGTTTTAGAACAATTAGTTCGAGGATATATGCTTAACGATGATATTTTACGTTATGCTATGGTCAAAGTTGCAGCCCCCCAAGAGGATGATGATGAAGACAACATTTCTCAACCCGACAACCCTCAAAGTTAGAATAGATAAACATAGGTTTTCTTGATAGAAGTTTGTGAGAGGATATTTGATGATCTAAATTTAACATTTGAATTAAATCTGATTATCTCCTATCTATTACAAATCAAGATAGATAAAACTTAATACAGGGTATTATCTTAATTATGTGATTAAAACGACTTAAATAAAAATCGAATTAGTAAATCGCTACTAGTATATAGTTATGGGAAAAGTAATCGGAATAGATTTAGGGACAACGAATAGCTGTGTTGCTGTACTAGAAGGGGGTAAACCTTTAATTATTACTAACCAAGAAGGTTCAAGGACAACCCCAAGTATTGTTGGGTTTGGGAAGGGTACTCAACGTCTAGTTGGGCAACTAGCAAAGCGTCAAGCTGTCACTAATGCCGAAAACACAGTCTATAGCATCAAGCGATTTATTGGTAGGAGATGGTCTGACACGGAAGGCGATCGTGCTAGGGTTACCTATAAATGTACCAAAGGTAAAGATGATACCGTGGATGTGGACATTCAAGGGAAAGATTACACCCCCCAAGAAATATCCTCAATGATTTTACAAAAACTAAAGGCAGATGCCGAAA
>PXEJ01000356.1 GCA_003566215.1 Cyanobacteria bacterium T3Sed10_376R1m
ACATCGGTTCTAATTTAGACACTTTACTTTCGGTTTACGAAGATTAAGATTTTAATTATAGTGAATGATGTTTATTACATATCTATCAAATTATAAAAATATGTTCTATAATAAAAAGCTATTACACTTGAAATAAAGATATGTTCTCTTTGTCGGGTTATCATACTTTAAATAAGATATATGAGGGAAATAATTCTCTTGTTTATCGTGCTGTTAGGCAATCTGATAAAAAAAAAGTTATTGTTAAAAGTCTAAACAAAGACTACCCTACAAGTTTTGATTTAAAGCAATATAAGCGAGAATATAAAATAATTAAATCTCTTAATATTGAAGGAGTTATTAAGGCTTATGATTTACATAAATATCATAATGGTTTTGCTCTTGTTTTAGAAGATTTCGGTGGAGAATCGCTAAAGAAGATATTGGAGAAACAGTCTTTTTCTTTATTAGAATCTCTTCGTATTGCTTTAAAAATTGTTATTTGTTTGGAAGAAATACATAAAAATAATATTATTCATAAAGATTTTAATGGAGATAATATTGTTTATAATTGTGATACAAAAAACTTAAAAATAATTGACTTTAATATTGCTGTTGCTGTAACAAGAAATAACTATAAACAAGAAACTCCAGATACTTTACAAGGCAGATTAGCATATATTTCTCCTGAACAAACTGGACGGATTAATCTTGGATTAGATTATCGTACGGATTTTTATTCTTTTGGGGTAACTCTATATCAGTTGTTGACAGATAAATTACCTTTTGAAAGTAATGATGTTTTGGAGTTAATTCATTGTCATCTTAGCAGAAATGCGATCGCACCTCACAAGATCAATCCATCAATTCCTAAAATTGTATCTGATATAGTAATGAAACTAATGGCAAAAAATCCCGATGAGCGCTATCAAAGTGCATGGGGAATAAAAGCCGATTTAGAAAAATGTTTGGAAGATTTAGAAAACCAGAAAAAAATAAATCAATTTACTTTAGGAAATAAAGATATTTCTGATAAATTTATCTTACCTGAAAGTTTATATGGTAGAACTCAAATAATTAATGATTTATTAAGTTTTTTATTTGATCAAAAAAAAGACGGTGAAACGACACTAACTTTAATTTGTGGACACTCTGGAAGTGGAAAATCATCTTTAATAAAAGTAATTTCTCAAAAAGTTAACAACCATCAAGGCTCTTTTATTTCAGGAAAATTTGACCAATTTATAAGAGATATTCCCTATACAGCATTTGTAAGTGCTTTCAGACAATTAGTTAAACAAAAATTAAAGCAAAATCCAGTTAATTTGCAAAAATGGAAGAAAGATTTATTAAAAAATATTGGTGATAATGGACAAATTATTATCGATGTTATCCCTGAAATAGAATTAATTATTGGTAAACAATTACCTGTGGCCAATTTAAGTGCTGATGAAACCGAACATAGATTTAATTTGATCTTTCATAAATTTATGAGCGTTTGTGCCACAAAAGAAAATCCTTTGATAATTTTTATCGATGATTTACAGTGGTCGGATAGTGCTACTCTAAATTTAATCAAATTAACTCTCACTCAGAGTAATACAAAATATATCTCTTTAATTGGGGCATACCGTCATAGCGAAGTAGATGAAAATCATCTTCTCAGGGAAATGATTGATGATGTTAAATCATCTCAGAAAACTATTAAAGAATTTTACTTAGATAGTCTCAATTTGGAGCAGACTAATAATTTAATTGCTCAAACTCTCCATCGTGATGCCAGAAAAACTATTATTTTAAGTAAATTAGTTTTTAATAAAACTCGAGGAAATCCATTTTTTACTAAACAGTTTTTACAAATTTTATATTCTAATGATCAAATTTATTTTAATTATAATAATTATGAATGGCAATGGAATAGTGAAAATATAGAAAAATTTAAAATTACAGATAATGTCGTAGATTTAATTATTAATCAATTAAATAATATTTCCAAATCTCTTCAAAAAACTTTAAAAATAGCCTCTTGTTTGGGAAATACTTTTGATTTAGATACTTTGTCTATCATTGAAAATAAGCCCTCTGAAAATTTTGGCAATGACTTAATAAAAGCGACTAATTTGGGTTTTGTTTTGCCATTATCATCAGACAATTTTATGGGTAAGCAATATCAATTTTTACATGACAAAATTTATCAGGCAATTTATGCCTCAATTCCTGATCAAAATAAGTCTAGTATTCATTTAGCCATTGGTAAACTATTGTTAAAAAAATATACTGAGGTAGAAAAAGAAAAATTTTTCTTTGAAATAGTAAGACATTTTAATATAGGTAAAAATTTAATTAATGATAAAATCAATTATCAAAATCTAATTAAATTAAACTTTAAAGCTAGTAAAAAAGCTAAAAAAAGTCATGCTTATAGTTCAGCATATAAATATATAAAAACAGCATTAAATTTGCTAAATATTGATAGTTGGAAAACTAATTATCGTTTAACTCTTAATATTTATGTCTATGGAGCCCAAATTGCCTATTTAAATGCTAATTTTCAAGAAATGGAAGAGTTGGCTAGTGAGGTGTTACTTCACGGGGAAAACGTATTGGATAGAGTCAAAATATACAAGGTACTTATTAGTGCTAATGCTCATCAAAGAAAAATGCTCTCGGCTATTAATATTGGCAAAAAGGCTTTAGCCGAATTGGGGGTTGAGTTACCTTCTAATTCTGACGGTGAAATTATTGCACAGAGGTTGGAAAAAATTGATCAACTTTTGAGGGAAAGAAGTGTTGAGGAGTTGATTCACTTACCTGTGATGAGGAATAAAAAGGCTAGGGCAGTTATGGGATTGTTAGGGATTCTTTTTATTCCTTTTTTTCAAGGTATGCCTGAGTTGATGCCTTTTGTTGGTTCGATTATGGTAGATTTATCGATTAAGTTTGGTAATACCCCTGCTTCTGCTATGGGTTATGGAATTTATGGGTTGGTATTGACTAATTTTTTGGGGAATGTTTCTCGGGGGTTTAGTTTTGGTAAGTTGGCTATTAATGTGATGGAAAAATTTCCAGAGATTCAATTTACTGGTATTACTTTAAATTTATATAGTGGGTGTATTCACCATCATCAACAATCGTGTCATCAAGTTTTACCTTTATTAAAAAAATATCACGATGTTAGTGTGGAAAAGGGAGATGGGATTACTTCTAGTTGCATTTTAGTTTATGGTTTTACTGGTTTTTTTGCTGGGATTGAGTTAGAAGTATTAGACCAAGAATTAGCTCGTTATGACTTAGTTTTGGGCGAATTTTATCAGTTTTCGGCAAAGATTTACATTGATATTATTTGGCAAACGGTGCTTAATTTACGGGATTACTCTTCTAAATCTGATGTTTTGAGGGGGGTTGCCTATGATGAGGAGATTATGCTTCCTAAACATGAGCAGGAGTTGGAATTAACTGCGATCGCACAAGTTTATACTTGTAAACTATTATTAAGCTATTTATTTGGTAATTATAATCATTGTCAAGATTATATAGAAAAAGTAAAGCCCTATTTAATGACAATTTCAGGAATTATGTTTTATGGGGTATATCATTTTTATTCGGCTTTAACTTATTTGGCGTTGTGGGAAGATATAAACAGTCAAGGGAATATATTAAAAGAAATAAGGTATCATCAGGGAATTTTGAAACAATGGGCAGATAATGCTCCAATGAATTATGCCCCCAAATGGCACTTAGTAGAGGCTGAAAAACAACGGATTTTGGGTAATAAGGCCGAAGCTATTGATCATTATGAACTGGCCATTAGTTTATCAGAACAATATAATTTTATCAATATAAGGGCGATCGCCAATGAATTAGCAGGAAAATTTTACTTAAGTTGGGGCAAAAAGAAATTAGCTCAATATCACCTACAAGAATCATTCTATAACTATGGTCTATGGGGAGCAACGGCAAAAATTAACGATTTAGAAGAAAAATATCCTCAATTTTTTGACCTCTCTAATTTTAATTTTGAAAGGGATAGTAAATCAAGCCCCCTGGGTAACACCCAAAGCGATTTAGATTTAGTTACGGTTATGAAGGCTTCCCAAGCTATTACTGGAGAAATTGTCTTAGAAAATCTATTACAAACCTTGATGAAAATACTACTAGAAAATGCTGGTGCCTATCGAGGTTGTTTACTGCTTTCTCCCACCGACTCCCAAAACACTTTAGATGACTTTCATTTTGCCATTGATATGTGCGATGGGATAGCTTCTTTAAATCCGCTGGTCAATCTTGGAGAAGTTTTACCAAAATCACTCCTCTACTATGTCATAAGAACCCGTGAATATCTTGTTTTAGATAACCCCTCAGTAAAAGGATATTTTATCCATGACTCTTATGTAAAATCCTTCAAGCCAATTTCGGTTATTTGTTTTCCCCTTCTCAATCAAGGTAATTTAATTGGTGTGGTTTATTTAGAAAATAATGTGATTATGGGTAATCATAATATATCTTTTCGCCTTGATATGTTAAAATTACTATCTGGACAAGCTGCGATCGCCCTTAGAAACGCACAACTATATAATGAGTTAAAGGGTAAAGAAGAACTTTTAAAACAATTTTTAGAAGCAATGCCCGTAGGAGTAGCAGTTTTAGATAATGAAGGAAAACCTTATTATGCTAACCAACAAGCAGAAAAAATTCTTGGCAAAGGAATTTTACCGAATATAGAAAAAGATCATATTGCCTCTACCTATAATGCTTATATTGCCAATACAAATCAGTTATATCCCAATGAGCAACTATCAATAATTCGTGCCTTAGAGGGAGAAACCTCCTTCAATGATGATATAGAAATACATAATGGCGATCGCATCATTCCCGTAGAATCATGGGGTACACCCATTTATGACAAAGAAGGTAATATTGAATTTGCGATGATAGCCTTTTATGACAACAGCCAAAGAAAAAAAGCAGAACGGGTTTTAAGAGAATATAACAAAACCCTAGAAAAAGAAGTACAACAAAGAACAAAAGAACTAGAAAAAGCTAATGAACAATTATCTAACATTGCTAACCTAGATAGCTTAACCCAAATTGCCAACCGCCGCCGTTTTGACGAATACTTAAAATCAGAATGGCAAAGACATCAGCGCAAACAAGAAAATATTTCTTTATTACTTTTCGACATAGACTACTTCAAACCCTATAATGATTTTTACGGACATCCCCAGGGTGATGAGAGCCTCATCCAAGTTGCCCAAACCATGAAAAAAACCCTTCAACGCCCCACGGATTTGGTAGCAAGATATGGAGGAGAAGAATTTGTAATGATTTTACCTGATACATCCTCCGAAGGTGCATTCAATGTAGCAACAACAGTACAAAATAATATTTCTTCCCTAAAGATTCCCCACGAAAAATCCTTAATATCTGACTACATAACCATAAGTATTGGTATTGCCACCATTATTCCTAGCGCTAACCATAAACCAGAAGATTTAATTAAAATGGCAGATAATTGTCTTTATGAAGCCAAAGAAAAAGGTAGAAATACTATTGTTTCAAAAAACGGGTGGTAGAGTACACCTAGAGAATAAAACCTCATAATTCTCCTCACCATAGCACTTTTTCCGCAAAGCCTAATTAAATCTTAATTACTCAACTACAATAGCTCCATACATTCCTTCTTCCCTGTGATTTCCCACACTACAATAATATTCAAACTCTCCCGTTTGATCTGCGGTAAACTCTACCATACTACACTCATCATCTTGACCAATTTGAGCCGTTGCCACATCAAATTCATCCACCACCCAATCATGACGGCCACCAGTCACACAAAGAGTTAGCTCCACCGTCGAACCTTGTGAAATAAAGATGGTAGGGTTTGCTTCTTCTTCACCATCAAGATAAAATTCTCTACCTTCGGCTCTCAAGTCGATGGCGATGGTACCCACTTCCTCAACCATAGTTTGTTCGTCAATAGGTGTGTCCCCTGTAATGGCAGTATTATTTGGATCATCAGCCCCAAGTTCACAAGCAGTTAAAGAAACGATCGCAATTAAACTGAATAAATAAGAACCTATTTTTTTACCTATTACTCTTGTCATTTATAAAACTCCTTATATTAATTAACAGAATCTGAGTGTATGTTAGCATACACAAAAAAATGTTATTTATTTGAACGTTTTAAGACTTTCTGGATATTTGAAAATAAAACCCATTAAGATAAGAAGTGCGATCGCAACTGTACCTAAACCAACATAATTAGGAAGCCAAAAAATAGCAGAAACATCATTCACCTGTCCAGCCTTAAGACTAATCCTATATTGATTATCTTCCCCCTTCTCCCAAATAGGGAAATCATTAGTAACTATTTTTGCCCCCCAAGGAAAATTAAACTGTAACTGTAAATTAATTAAATCCCCCGAAGAAATAATAATATTTCCCTCATTAGAAACCACCCCCAAAGGAGTTAAATCTGCCGAAAAATTTAAAACATTCCGTTCAATCAACAATAAATTACTTTGTTGAATAGACATCTTTGCTTCTAAATCAAGTAAACTACCATTATCATTTTTAGTTAGTTTACGATTCACCTTCGAATCAACTTCTGACACAAAAAAACGATTAAATTTATCAACTAATTCTTTACCATTACTAAAAGGAATTGTGACAATTAATTCTTCAGTAGATAACCTTTTAACCTTGCCATGGAGCTTAAGAGCCTGTTTTTGAATACCATTTAACCAAGTATTTCCTTCAGATTCACTAAAGCTAGTTAACTGTTCTCCTAACTTAATATGTTGAATAATAGTACCACTATTTGCCTGGGAAAAATTAACCCCCACATCATAACGAACACAACCAGTTAAACAAAAAACCAAACATATAAATAAAATAATTTTTTTCATCTATTTTAACCACTTAAAAACAACAACTAACAGAAAACCTTTTGCTCACTAATTTAGCATAATATCAATCAATTTTAGAAAAAACCAACCCTAGCAATGAAACTTAGAAAAGTAAGTACTTTTTCGACTAAGAAAATAGAATATAGCAGTCTTAAATCATTTGTAAAAATTTTAAATTGAGTTCCCCCCTTCATAAGGAATCATATTCCCATGACTCATATCGGATTACCATAGCCATAACTAACCAAATCAAAAAAAATAATATTACTTTATAATTGATAGCTGAAAAACCAAAAAATACACCATAGATTTATTTATGCCACAA
>PXEJ01000251.1 GCA_003566215.1 Cyanobacteria bacterium T3Sed10_376R1m
CTACTCCGATGGTTTGACCTAGTTCGTAGGAACTAACTTCATCGAGGCGATATTCTTTGAGGTGACGAAGGGCTGGAAGTCCTTTGGTAGTTAAGTGTCCGTCTTCGGGACTGCTTAAATATTTGTTGACTTCTTTTGGTTCTTTTGTGTTAAGGGTACGTTTGCGATCGGGTAACTCGTCGTAACCGAGCTGGAGCGCAACATATCCATCTTTCTCTTTAGTTTTAATCTGAGTAACTCGGCATGGACCTGCTTGAACTACGGTTACGGGAATTGCTGTTCCTGCTTCTGAGTCAAAAATTGTGGTCATGCCTAGTTTTGTACCAAGTACACCTAAGCTCACGGGATGTATCCCTCTAAATTACTAAACAACAGGGTTGATTTCAGGGAAAGATATTCTTTCTTGCTGATGAGTAACTGTCTGCACGGTAAAAATAAGTTTAATTAGGTTGCTAGGCAACGATAATCAACTCTATCCTTAGTTTCCTTAATGAACAGACATTTTTTAAACTTACTAACCTGTATTTAAGGTGTAGTAAAGAGCCTTTGTTCCTCAATAGACTTAAGGGTTTTTGGTTAAAATCCTCAGTATCTTTGAGAGGCTAGTTTATCTTTTTCGTCACAAACAAACATTATAGATCATTAATGCGCATTATCGCAATAGTTTATTTTTCTGGATTAGTATCCTAAATCGGTGGCAATACGGTGAGCACAACTAAATCCTGAGAAGGCAACGGCATTTAATCCTTGTCCGGGAAAGGTGCTATCGCCTACACAATAAAGGTTTTTGATGGAAGTACGGTTAAAGGGCATGGATAGTAAACCCATTAATTTGCGACGGGGAATAGGTCCGTAGGTGCCGTTATCCCGTCCTAAAAATCGTCGGTGGGTTCTGGGAGTGCCAATTTCCATGTAGTCTAATCCTGCGTCTATGCCGGGAAAAATGGTTTCTAGGCGTTCGATAATTCTTCCGGCGGCTTCTTCTTTTTTATATTCGTACTGTTGTTCTGATATTCCTTTCCAATGGTCTATGTAGCTAGGGGTAAAGGCGTGAACTATATGATAGCCTTCTGGGGCTAAACTAGGATCTAGTAGGGTGGGGATTGATACAAATATTGTGCCTTGTTCTGTTTCTAGGTTTGCCCAATTTTCAAGCATGATGTGGTGACATTCGGTGGTAGGGGGTAAAACTTTGGCTTCTACTCCTAGATGTAGGCTCAGGAAACTGGGAGATTGTTTGTAGTTATGTTGCCATTTTTCTTCTTTTTTTGGTTTTGGTTGAGGGATTAGTTTTTCGAAGGTATCCCAACGGGTTGCGTTGGAGACTATTCTTTGGGCTTGATATTCTGTGCCGTCGGCTAGTTTAACTGCGATCGCACAATTTCCTTTTGTAACAATTTCGGTTACTCTTGCTTGGTATTGGATTTGTCCACCGTGTTTTTCTAAACCTTCGACTAATTTTAGTGCAATTTGCCCGACTCCTCCTTTAGGATAGTTGATTCCACCGTAATGGCGATCGGAGAATACCATCCCAGCATTAATCATCGGCGTTTTTTCTGCTGGTACAACGGACCAACAATAACATTCCATGTCAATAAATTTAAGTAGTTCAGGATTTTTGATGTGTTTACGGGCAATATCACCCACATTAAGGGGTAAATACTTAACTAAACCAAGACAGGCAAGGGGATGTTGGAAAAAAACACGGGTTAAATAACGCACCTCCTCTAAAGAAAGTAATTCCATGGTGTTGAGACAGTTAAAAACCTTCCAACATTCATCATAAAATTGTTTAATTCCTTTTTCTTCGTTGGGAAAACGAACATACAACTCATCAAGGAATTTATCATATTCTCGATGGACTTTAAGATCCAAATTATCTGGTAAATGATAGTGTATTTGTACAGAATCTGGGATGGTTTCAATACTTACATCTACTGCATCTAAGGCACGAGTTAATAAATTAGTAGTACCTTGAGTGCCAAAACCGAATATCATAGAAGCCCCTACGTCAAAACGATAACCTTCTCTTTCAAAATATCCGGCACTACCTCCTGGGATAAGATAACGTTCTAACACTAAGACTTTGATACCTTTGGCGGCTAGTTGAGTAGCGGTTACTAATCCACCAATGCCTGATCCAATCACTATTACATCGTATTGACTCATAATCCCGATTTTTATCTACATTTCCTATATTCTCTTATGTTCAGTTTAACTTTTTGTTGCCATAAATCATAACTTAAGTTTTAGTAAAAAATTTATTTGCTAAGGATAATTAACCGGATAGTTTTGTTATGTTATAAAACAATTTGCTATCCTTCTCAAAAAGCGATTAAGGTCTAACTACCGATAATATGAATTTTATAACTGTGGTCTTAGATTTGGAAATTAACTAATGGTTTCTAGTTTGCCTACGGTTTTTTGTTCATCGGTAAAGGTTTGTTGAGCTAATCGTTGAATATCTTGGGCTGTGACGGCATTAATGGCGTCTAGTCTGGTAAACACATTACGCCAATCACCTGTTTTTGCTTCATATTGGGCAAGGAGATTTGCCATGCCTGAGTTGGAATTGACTGAGCGTAATAGGTTGGCGGTGGCTTGAGTTTTTACTCTTTCTAATTCATCCTTCGAGACTAATTCGGTTTTTAGTTTCTCAATTTGTTTATCTAATTCTGTGGCTAGTTCTTCGAGCGATCGCCCTGGGGCAGAAACAGCATAAAATAACATTAAATTGAGATATTTATTACCCGGAAAGCCAGTAAAACCAGAGGCACTAAGGGCAACCTTTTCTTCCTCAACCAAAGATTTATATAAACGAGAAGTACGCCCATCACTCAAAATAGAACCCATGATGTCATAAACCACATAGTCAGGGTGATTTAAATCAGGGATGTGATACCCTTCAAAATAAAGTGGTTGAGAAGGATATTGAACAACAATCTCCCTTGTCTCGGTTTGAGGGGGCTCATTTACTGTCACAGGAGAAGGCTTAAGGGTTTTGGGAAAACGCCCAAAATATTTTTGTGCCATTCTTTTAACCTCATTGGGGTTCACATCTCCAACAATGGCAATGGTAAGATTACTTCCGCCGTAGTGAGTTACAAAAAAATCGTTCACATTTTCGGTGGTTAGATTGCGAATATCTGTTTCATAACCGATTACTGGACGACGATAGGGGTGAGAAACGAAAGCAGTATCTAAAAATTCCTCTACCATTTTACCGATGGGGGAATTATCTGTACGTAACTTTCTCTCTTCTAAAATGACTTGTTTTTCTTCATAAAATTCTCGAAACACAGGATCTAAAAAACGATTAGACTCTAAATACATCCACAACTCTAATTTATTGGCCGGAAAGTTGTAAAAATAAGCGGTATAGTCAGCAGAAGTCGCTGCATTTAAACCTACACCGCCTTCAATTTCGACAATTTGACCGAATTCATTTTGCTTAACAAATTGACTGGCTTGTTGATTAACTTGATTAAATTGTGCTTCTAATTGAGCTATTTTTTCTTGATCATTTTCTTGTTTTGCCTCTTGAATCTGCTCAAAAAGAGTATCCAATTTTGTTAAAAGAGGTTTTTCTTCTTGATAGTTAATGGTGCCAATTTCTGAAGTGCCTTTGAAGGCTAAATGCTCTAAATAATGAGCTACTCCTGTTTGTCCTTCTGGTTCATCTACCGCACCTACATCGACATAGGTGACAAAGGAAATGGTTGGGGATTGATGGTTTTCTAAAACTATAAATTTGAGGTCATTTTCTAGGGTAAATTCGCTTACTTTTTCTTTAACTTGTTCTAAATATGGTGTAATAGATCTTGATTTTTCTATGTTATTCGTTCTTGCTTCTGAGGGTAAGAGATTAAAATTCCAAATCAATAATGTTATTAATAATAGAGAAATTATTTTTTTTATTTTCATAATTTATATTTTTCGTAAGTAAAATAAGAAGTTTATATTAATTTTTAAATTTTACGATTTATTTAAAATTAAACCTAAAAGAATGGAGAATAGTTTTATTATCAATTATCAATTATCAATTATCAATTATCAATTATTTCCTGATTTTTGCAAAAATTCGACTAAATAAGATTTCTAATTCTGGTAGTTTAAATAGTTTCCCAATTAAAAGAAAAAGTGCGATCGCACTTCCACTAGCAATGGAAAGACTAACTAATTGTAAAAAGAAATTAGTATCATCCCACAGAGAAATAGAAAATTGATGAATAGCCCAACAAGCATAACCAGAAACTATACTAGCAAAAACAAGACTGAGTAAAACTCCTCCCCATTCTAACAAAGGTAAACCATTTAACCGTTTATGAAGTAAGTAAGTAAAAATAATCAGGGAAATTGCATTAACGCCAATGGTAGCAAAAACTAAACCTTGTACTTCAAAAGCATTTACTAAAAAGTAATCAAGGATAGCATTGAGAAAAATATTAAAAATACTAACTTTAAAAGGAGTTGCCCCATCCCCAAGGGCATAAAAAACCCTAACCAAAACATCCCGTGCCAAATAGAAAAACATTCCTAATCCATAGGCAAGTAAGACAGGGGCAACAATAGCAGAAGCATCTGCCCGAAAAACCCCCCTTTCGTAAATAATTTTGACAATAGGTTCAGACAAAGCGATAAAAATGGCACTAAAGGGCAACATAGTTAGAGCCGTTAACACTAAACCCTGTCTGATTTTTAACTTTAACTCATCCCAGTTTTCTGGGGAACTCAATCGAGAAAAAACGGGTAAAAAAGGGACTAAAATTACATTGGAAATAATGCCTACGGGAGTTAAAACAATAAAATTGGCATAACGCATTGCCGCCGCTGCATTTGGTAGATAGGAGGCAAAAAAGAGGTCAGTATAGACGTTGATATGTAACATCCCGGAAGATAGGGTGGCAGGTATCATTACTTTCATGACATCGTTAACCCCTTCCCTTCCCCAATCAAACCGCAGACGAAAACGACTTACTCCCGATTTTACTTGGGCTATCTGTTGAGCTAACCATTGCCATACTCCCCCCGCAAGGGTAGTTAGAGCGAGGACAAACCCTCCTAATTGTATATATTCAGGCTCATTAATTTGATCACCTAAAAACCAATAGAGTCCTCCTACTCCAATGATGATGGTTAAACTAGAGAATAAAGGGCTTAAACTAGGTAGCCAGTATTGATCTGAGGCGTTGAGGCTACCAAAACCAATTCCTACTAAACCAGCAAAAATGGCAAGGGGTGCCATGACTTGAAATTGCCTAATTGCGATCGCACGTACTTCAGCATCTAAACCGGGGGCGAGTAAATCAATAAACCTACTAGCATAAATAATGAGGATAATAGTAACAATAAAGAGGATTGTGGTGACTAAAGTTGTGACAGTCTCAATCAAAGGTGCGGCATCTTTTTTTTCTCGCTTCGCCAAAACACTTACCAAAGCACTATGAAAAGGACCATTGATTCCCCCCAACAAAATTAGGAGAAAACCGGGGATAACATAAGCATAGGCATAGGCATTGGCCACAGCACCTACCCCAAATGCCGCCGCCACCACCTGTTCACGTACTAAACCAATTACTTTACTGATTAAAGTAGCAATGCCGACAATACCGGCAATATTAGCAATAGATCTCTTTTTATTTGTTTTCACACCACTGACGAAGAATAATAACTTGACCTATTATCTAGCAAGATTGACTTTTTTGCTTGATTCTACAGGGTTTTTATCACCTAATCCTTTACAATATTTTTAGGTAAGGTATCCTAAACTTGGGAGAAAACGAAGGAAGATTAACTATGAATAAATATAAAATCGTCTTGACAGGAGAGACAACCTAAAAGACACTTTTTCGGTAAAATAGGATTGACACATCAATTTTTAACGGTATTTACAACCTTATAATCTAAAACATATTATGAAAATTACTATCTTAATCTTATCCTTTTTAAGTTTTGCTTTAGTAGGTTGCGATAGGGAGACTTTGGAAGGATTAAATATTAAAATTAACGCCGATATTAATTCTGATTATAAAAATAATAATGAAGAATTAAAAACTGATAGTCAATCTGCTTCTAGTACCAATAATGATAATTCTGAAACCCCCTCGAGTGATTCTACTAATGATAGTAGTAATAGTAAAATTGTAACTAATAATAGTGTTAGTGATCCTGATGTACCAATGCCTTTTAGAACCATCGCTGATTGTAGCCCATCTGGCATTACTATGAAAACAAATGAAACATATTATGCTAGTCGAGGACAAGTTAAATCTATTAATTCTAAGGATGTCCAAGAGTTAAAAGAATGGAAAGAAATGTACGGAAAGTTTGAAGCGGAATGTAATAAATAATTAGATTGTCATTAATTATTTTAAATATTTGGAACATTAAATTTTAAGATTAGTTCAATAGTTATAAATGAATTATTTACACAAAAAATATTTTAAATATATTGTTTTTTAAAATTACCAAATTGTCTTTTAATATAATCAATATATGAGTCAAAAAAAACCTATTATTCAGCTAAGAGGAATTAAAAAAGCCTTTGGCAAAAATGTAATTTTAAATGGTATTGATCTCGATATTTATGAGGGTGATTCTTTAGTAATCATTGGTCCTAGTGGTACAGGGAAATCAACAATTTTAAGGTTAATTGCCGGGTTAATGCTCCCTGATGAGGGGGATATTTATGTTCATGGGCAAAAGCGAGTGGGTTTGATTGATGATCATGATGATTCTATGGCAATTGGTATGGTTTTTCAACAGGCTGCACTATTTGATTCTTTGAATGTTCGGGAAAATATTGGTTTTCTTTTGTATCAACATTCAAGACTATCTCCCCAAAGAATAAGTGAAATTGTTGATCAAAGTTTGGAAATGGTGGGATTACCCGGCAAAGGGGATCTTTTTCCTGCTGAACTTTCGGGGGGAATGCGTAAAAGGGTTAGTTTTGCGAGGGCGATAACTTTTAATCCTGAAGATAATTCCCAGCGTCCGGAAGTGATTTTGTACGATGAACCTACGGCTGGATTAGATCCTATCGCATCTACTGTCATTGAAGATTTAGTAACGGAGTTGAGTACAACCTATGAAGCGTGTCAAACTTATGTCATGGTTAGTCACCAAGATAGTACCATTAGAAGGACGGGCGATCGCATTATCTTTTTGTATAATGGGAAAGTA
>PXEJ01000238.1 GCA_003566215.1 Cyanobacteria bacterium T3Sed10_376R1m
AGTAAGCTGATGTTTGGTCATCAAGGGTGCGTAGCTCAGTTGGATAGAGCAACTGCCTTCTAAGCAGTCGGCCACAGGTTCGAATCCTGTCGCACCCGTAATAAATTTCTTTTGAAATTATGATTAATTTTTAGGTGGGAAAATAAACTCTGCATCTTCTTTGAGTTGGTTGGGTAAAGCTGATTCGGGAATGAAAATATCTTCATGTCGAGGAACTCTTCTTACGGGAACAATATAAAAAATTAGTTCAAATTCACGATTCATTTTGGTAGTTAAATATTCTCTTACCAAATCCACTTGCCGCTCTGTAATTTCTTTGTCAGTTTGCAGGGTCACATTTATTAAAGGAGGACTCTGAGTCCAAATAATGCCAATTCTTACTGAATCAACATCCTGTCCAACGGTAATAGTTTCATTGGCTAACTGACGGTTGATTTCTTTTTCAATTTGTTGTTGCTCCATTAACTGGAAAAAACTAGCTCCTAAAGGTAAAACAAGAAAGGCAGTCATCATGGTAGCCCAACCCAATGCTTTTGTGGCTTTAGTGTAACCTGAGAGGATAAACGCCACCATACAAGCTAGGGTAATTCCTAACAAGTTGGTAATGTATAGTAAAAATGAGCCCATGGCATAGGGATACAACCCCCCAGCAAAGGATATTCCTACCACACAAAGGGGGGGCATTAGGGCAACTGCGATCGCAGTTCCAGCTAAAGTTTCACTAATGCCACTGCGTACCTTACCAAAGCCACTAATTAACCCCGCACTAATAGCAATACCTAAATCAATTAAAGTTGGTCTAGTTCGTGCCACAATTTCTGAACCCACATCGGGCAGTGCCACCACAACACCGATAAACCAAGATAATAACAAAGATATAACAGTCGCACCAAATAGAGATAAAAGAGACTTTTTAAATAGTCCAAAGTCCGCCTCACAAGCGGAAAAAGCTAATCCCCGTAAAGGCAACATTAAAGGAGCAACAATCATTGCCCCAATAATTACCGCCGCACTATTACTAAGCAACCCAAACGAAGCAATCAAACATGAAGCAACCGTACAAAGAATATAATCAACACCCCATGCCGAATCTTTACTTAAATCCTTATGTAGTTTTGCGATGCGTGTGGCAGAAACATGGGGTAATATGCGATTAACCGTAAATTTTAACCACCGCCAAATGGTTCTGATTTTTTTACGGTTTACCCATTTATTCATGAAGATTTGTACTTGCTGTTGCATTTCTCTTGATAATAAATAATTGATAATATCACCAATTGACCTTAATTTTATTTCCCTGTTTTGCTCAATCTACAATTGTAGGGTAGTTTTTGCTGCCATTTGGGTTTTCTTTTTCTGGGATTCCGATAGTTTTTCCCCTGACTGTAAACGAGTGGCACTAACCTGTAGTACCGTTGCACCAGATTTATCCCCTAATTGAATGGCGGTTTTAGCCGCATTTTGTAACAGTGTGGCGGCAGCTTGGTTATCTCCTTGTTCAATTTTTTCTTGGGCTAGTTGAGTTTGTCGGTATTTTGACAGGGTGAGGAGAGATTTTTGGATTTCGGTATTATTTTGGGGTTGGTATTGGGCTTGTACTTGAATATTAACTGGTGCTATTTCTGAGTAGAGAGTTTGCCCCTTTATGTCATCGTATCTGACTTGTACCGTTGCGATCGCCTGACTTCCCAAGGATAATTTACCGAGATAAAGATTAACTAAAATAATTCTTTCTTGGGTCATTAAATCTCCCAACCTGATGGTATATTTATTGATGAACTCTCCTTCTCTTTGGGGATTAAGTTCAACGGTTTCCGGAGAAACCTGAGCGATGGGTTTTAACTCCGCAAGGCGGACATCTTCAGCTAATTCTAGGTGTAAAAAAGCATTGGTTAAACCCACGGATTCCATTCTCGTCAGAAGTTTTTGAAACTCATCTTGGGCTTGTTCTGGAAATTCTATATGAGTTAATGTACCGTTAGCACAGTCGCTGATAGCTTCTAATACTTTTTGATTCCAGTTATTACCAAAACCCATGCTATTAAGGGTTATGTTATATTCTGATGCAATTTTGGCTAATCTTAAACAAATTTCGTTACTTCCATGTTCATTTTCGCCATCGGTGAGTAGCAATATTTGGGAGATATGATTTTCTTTACCTTTGTTAATCTCTTTGATTCCTAGTTTCATTCCTTCGTCAATGGCTGTACCTCCATCGGCGCGGAGTTGATTTATTTGTCTTCGGATAGAGTCTAAATCTATAACTGATTGATTGTTGATGATTATTTTGGCTTCGTGGTTGAAACCGACAACGGATACTCTATCTTCTGGGTTTAGTTTTTCGATAAGTGCGATCGCAGCTTGTTTTACATTTTCTAAAGGTTTACCAATCATCGAACCGCTATGATCCAAAATAATACATAGATTAAGAGGTAAACGATTAGACAAAGAATCTTTCACTGCCTTAACACTAATTTCAAGTTGTCTTTGGGTACTGGTATTTTCAGCAGATAAATTAGTATCATTTAGTTGAGCTTTTAATAATGGTTTCATTTTCAATCTCGACAATAAAGTTAATTGTATTATTTTTATTATTACTGAGATTTTTTATTTTGATGGTCAATGTTAAGCCTAATTTAATTAATATTTTAATAAATTTATGAAAAAAAACATTATTATTCTGGATAACTTAGAAGAACAAATTAACTTCTTTCAGGATATTTTTCAAGACAATGAGTATAACATAATTAACGTTGATAGTGAATATGAACTGTTAAATTGTGTGCATTTAGAAGATCCAGATTTGATTCTTATTAATGCTCAATTAAAAGACAATGACAGTTATTTAATATCGAAAAAAATTAAACTATTAGATAAGGGAAAAAACATTCCTATAATTCTTATTAACAGAGATGAGCATTCTTTTAATATAGAATTAACCTTTGATTCCGGAGCCAATGATTATATAAACTATCCCTTTAAAATAACTGAAGTTAAACATCGTATTAATCAACAATTACAAATTAAAAGTTTAAAAGATAGTTTACAAGAAACAACTAATCAGTTACATAAAATAATTCCCCATTATCAAAAGTTACAAGAAGCCTTAGAAGCGGCGAATTTAAAATTAAAAAATAATACCTATGACGGTCAATTAAACATTTTGCCCAATCGTTCTTTCTTTGACAAAACCTTAGAGAAAGAGTGGTTACGAGCTTCTCGTCAAAGGACTTCCCTTGCGGATGTGGAGGGTACTGATATATCCTTAATTTTAGCTAGGATCAACGATTTTCAAAATTATAAAGATAATCACGAATTAGAAATTATCAATAGTTGTTTAAAAATTATTGCAGAGGATTTACGTGATACTGCCAAAAGACCGGGGGATTTGGTGACCTATTTTGATGATGAAACTTTTGCTATTTTATTGCCTAGCACCGATCAATTAGGCACTTTGCGAGTAGCACAAGTTGTGGGAGAACATATTTCCCTATTACAAATTCCTCACCACTTTTCTGATATTAGTGAGTATATTAGTTTTAGTTTTGGTTTAGCTACAGGTATTCCTACCCAGGCAATTCCTGCTAGTAACTTGGTTGATGTCGCATTGACATCCTTAGAAGTTGCTATGGCATCTAGGGAAGAAAATGCCATTGTAGCCGATCAATTTTAAGTTATCAACTATAAATATCAATGGTTTAGTTATCCTACAGGTATCAGAAAATATGCGACAATAACATTGTCAATTATCAATTTGCTCCGCCCCTCATTTATAGTTTGGGGGTAGCTTCTGTCTTTTTTGCCGACTGCCAAAAGGATTCTAATTCTGTGATTGTATATTCTTCTAAGGGTTTAATTGCTATTTTTTCCATTATTCTGATACGTTTAATAAATTTTTGATTGGTTCCTTGTAATGCAATAGTAGGGTCTAATTTATACCATCTAGCTAAGTTTATAATTGTGAATAATAAATCTCCTAATTCTTCTTGGGCATTTTGTTTATTTCCTGTTTCAATGGCTTCTTGGAACTCTATTAATTCTTCTTGAAATTTTTCCCAAACACCTTCAACATTATCCCACTCAAAACCAGCTTTTGCTGATTTTTTAGATATTTTTGAACTTGCCATCAGAGTAGGCATACTTCTCGCATAAATCTTGAGCTTATCACTAAGTAAATCTGGTTCTTTTTTTTCCCCTTCTTTTATTTTTTCCCAATTATCATTAACTTCTTCTTTACTATTAACTACTACCTCCCCAAAAACGTGAGGATGGCGACGGATGAGTTTTGCAGTTATAGTTTCGGCAATCTCTGCCAAAGTAAAATCATGATTATCCGTGGCGATTTGTGCTTGTAAGACAACTTGTAATAATAGATCCCCTAATTCTTCTATGATGGCGTTTTTATCTTCACATTTGATTGCATCAACTACTTCATAGGCTTCTTCTAAAATATAAGGTATTAGTGATTCATGGGTTTGGGCTAAATCCCAAGGACAACCTTCTGAGGGAGATCTTAATTTAGCCACTATCTGAATTAAGTTATTGAGAGCGTGTAAAATATCTTTGTGAGTTTTTTGGCTAATGGGTGAGGAAGATTTCATTATGGTTTTAGGGTAAGATAATTAACTATAACAATCCTATTTAAATCATGGGAATATGATCTCCCCTAACCTCCCTTAGTAGGACAGCAGGGGAACTTAATTTAACATTTTTGCAAATGATTTGAGACTGCTATATGAAAGGGGATTAATATATTAATTAGGCGGTGAAAATCTTTTTTTATTTTATCACTGTTGATTATTTTGAATTCTTTTTGATCTGTATTCCAATAATGCAAAAATTCTCCTTCAAGTATATTAAAATTTTTTATTGATTAAATGGACTTATTAGAATACCAAGCAAAAGAATTATTTAAGCAAGTAGGTATTCCTGTACTACCTTCTCAGTCTTTGTCGAGTCCTGGTGAATTAAAAAATCTGCGTATTCCCTATCCTGTCGTGCTAAAATCTCAGGTTATAGCTAGTGGTAGGGCGAAAGTGGGTGGTGTGAAGTTTGTTAGTAATACCATAGATGCGATCGCCGCTTCCCAATCAATTTTTAATTTGCCCATTGAAAAAGAATATCCAAAGGTAATTTTAGCAGAAACTCGTTATGATGCTCAAAATGAAGTATTTTTAGCAATAATGTTAGATTATCAATTGAAAAAGCCCGTGTTATTAGGTTCACTTTTGGGGGGGATTAACATAGAAGAACTATTAAATAATCTTACTCGTTGTATTATAGAAGACCATTATTCATCATTCTATGGTCGTCATTTAGCCAAACAAATGGGCTTGGAAGGCAAAATAATTCACTCCATCGGCAGAATTATAGATAAAATGTATCAGTTATTTATTGAGAGAGATTTAGATATTATTGAAATAAATCCCCTCGGAGTTGGTGCTGATGGTTCAGTCATGGCATTAGATGGTAAAATCAGGGTTAATGATTATGGGCTCTCCCGTCACCAAGACTTATTAAAATTAATTCAACCAGCTAACCCAACCAATTCATCTTTGCTAGTGAATTTTTCTATATTTGAACTTAACAAAAGTGGTAATATTGCCGTTATTTGTAATAATATTGATCAAGCTATTTTTACGGTCAATAAACTTAATAAAAATCAATCAAAAAACAAAGTAAATACTTGCATTATAATCCCAGAAGATGCCCAAAAAGTTATACCAAAAGAGCTTAATTCAATTTTTGAGTCCATATTTGCTAATTCTCAAATAGCAGTAGTATTAGCTGATATACCCTTTTCTTATGAATTTAATTATCTTCTAATTCAAACTATTAAAAAATATTATCCCCTTGATTTTTCTCACTGGTCAAATAGAAATGATGAGAGGGGCGATCGGCCTACTGGTATGAGATTTAATGGAAATGACTATAGTAAATCAAAAACATCTTTTTCCCCAAGAAAAATAAATTGGATTGTCGTAACAACAGAAACAAAATTACAAGAAAAATTTACAAACATTCCCATTACTTTAGTTAACAGATTAGACGAAAAATTTAATTTAATTCAAAAGATTTAAAAGGAGAAATTGAATCAATGGAAAGTACATTATGTAATAATTGCGGACACCAATACCAACAAGATAGTATTTTTTGTGATTACTGCGGAACAAAAATTGATCCCATCTTCATCAGTGGGCAAACAGATGCAACATTTACTCCAAATACACCTTTGAATATAGAAATGAATACTGATGAAATAGAAACTATTTTAAAAAACCAAAATCAAAAAAACTATAGACGCTCAATCATGTCTTTTTCAGAAGACGATAGAGCCACCATACCCAATCTAAATCTTAAAACAGAATTAGATCATCATCCGAATAATGTTACATTAGTACCCACAGAAATTGACGGTACAGTTTTAGAAAAAAAACAACCAACATTGACCCTTGTTCATTGTAAAAGTCAAGCAAACTTTATTTTTCCTTTTGAAAAAAAAATCCTCAGAATCGGTAGAGTAAATGACACATGTCCCGTTGATATTGATTTATCAAATCTTGAACGTAGTGATATTGTTTCAAGGCTTCATTTGATTATTTTTGTTGAATCTGATCGTTATTTTTTAGAAGATGCTGGAAGTTCAAATGGTACGTTTGTCAATGGTCAAGAAATAAAAAAAGGGGAAAATTATCGTATTGAAATACAATCTGGAGACGAAATTATTTTAGGTAAAAAAACTCAACTGAAATTTGTATTTAAGGTCATAGTTTAAAAAGTAATTAAAATTTAGATAAAATGAATATAGCATTTCTGGTTTTTGTAAAATTTACCGCTATGTTAATTGTAAAACCTTTAAGCAAGAAAGAGATTTGCCTCCTTACTTGTAGTTAATAATCATAAAAATTGCAACATATCCCCTTATTTGGAGAATAATGAAGATGAGAAAGCAATTAATAGCATTAGCAATATTTTCTAGCTTTAGTTTAAATTTTGTTAGTATGATTAAACCAGCTTCTGTAGAAGCACAAAGTAGAAATTTTTACCGTTGCATTCTTAAAAATGGCAATCCTACGACTATCGTGGATACCCCAAGGGGACGCATTGATTTGATTGTCTGGCAAAATAATGTTTCTATGGGTTTTTCTTCCGTAGGAAGATGCAGAGAAATCAGTCAAAGA
>PXEJ01000044.1 GCA_003566215.1 Cyanobacteria bacterium T3Sed10_376R1m
CATTTGATTTAATTCTAAGGCACGGGCGATGACAAAAGCACCGAGAGAAGTCGATTCTACCCCTACTCGCTTACCAATTAAGTCTTTAACTTCTTTTATCTCTGGTTTGCCTAAAATAACATCTCCCCCATGGGAGATATTTAGAATGGCAACGATGCGAATATCCTCTTGGGTAGCGGCTAAAGTCAAAACTTGATCTGTGGATAACCCTGCACCTTCTATTTCTCCATAACGGTATGCCCTTACTTGTTCGGTAGCTGAGGGGTAGTTGACCAGTTTTATTTTGGTGTTGTTATAATAGCCTAAATCTCTTGCTAGGTATAAGGTTTCATAACCAGGCCATAAATTGGAACCAATGCGTAGAGGGAGTGGGAGAGGTGTCATACATTGAGAAAGTGCGATCGCACAAAACATCATAACTACGAAAAATATCAAATATTTTAAAAATCTATTCCACATATTTTTGCGAAAAATATAAAAGTTGTTATTATTTTATTTTTCATAGGTTTTTATGTTCACTGATATACCCCCTCTTGCTTAGCTTAGGAAATAACTTTAGAACACAACTCTCTCTAAGAATAAAAATATCATAATCAAATTATCTCAAATTGTGGAGAAGTTGAGATTATGGTGATAATTGAGTATTATATTTAAAGGGTTAGCTATTGTGTTGGTGACTGCTTATCAAGTTTTTTGATCTATAACTTGAAATAATTGGATACTGATTGAGTTTTGATTGCAGTAAGCCGAGCATGTACTCGGACACGAATACAAAAACATTGGTTTCCCCCTGGTAATCCAGGTCATAAACTGGAGTAAAACGGCGCAATGGTTAATCTTTAATTATTTTTTTCTCAAGAATTTGTGTCATCAAAAAACTTGACGATTAATCAAAAACAATTGGTTCTAATTGGTGGTGGACATAGTCATGCGATCGCACTTCACCTATGGCATAAAAACCCCCTAAAAAATACACAAATAATACTAATTAGTGACGTAGAAAAAACCCCTTACTCAGGAATGTTACCCGGGTATATAGCAGGATACTATACCTTTGAGCAAACTCACATTAATCTAGTCCAATTAGCTCAAAAAATTGGCATAAAATTAATAATAGATAAAGTTACTAATATCGACTCACAAAAGCAAAAAGTAATCTGTGAATCAGGAAAAATAATTGATTATGACTTACTATCTATAGACATTGGTAGTACCCCTAACGATAGTCAAATAAAAGGCTCAAAAGAAAACGCTATTCCTGCCAAACCTGTTCCTATTTTGTTAGAAAAATGGCAACAAATAATTAATAACTGTAAAAAAAATCCCCAACAAACAATAACAATAAATATTATCGGTAGTGGTGCAGGGGGGATAGAACTAGCCCTAAATATTCAGCATAAATTACAAACAATTATAGAGCATAATTTCTTTACTATTAACTTAATTGGTAGAAATCAACAAGTATTAAAATCTCATAATAATTACGCCAAAAATATACTTACAAAAATACTAAAAAAGAAAAAAATAAATATCTTTTTAAATAGTGAAGTAGCAGAAATATTATCCCATAAAATTATAATTGAATCAGGATTAGAACTATTCTCAACTTATACCTTTTTAGTGACTAATTCCGCCCCAGCTAAATGGCTAAAAGCTACAAAAATTAGTACCGATGACCAAGGATTTATCTTAGTAAAAGATACCCTGCAAACCCTTTCCCATGATAATATTTTCGCCACAGGAGATATTGCCACCATGACCCACTTTTTCACCCCCAAAGCGGGAGTTTTTGCAGTGAGACAAGGAAAACCACTCTACAAAAATTGGTGTAAATATTTAACCCAAAAAAGTCTTCAAAATTATCACCCACAATCAATCTATTTAAGTTTAATTGGCACTGGAAACAAAAAAGCAGTGGCAGTATGGGGCATTTTGGCAGGATATTCTGGCCTATTTTGGTACATAAAAGACTATATAGACCGTAAATTTATGGAAAAATTTAAAAATGAAGATAAAGAATAACCTAGTAAAACATTCCATCATGAACAACATAGATCAAACCTGTTGTGATAATGTAAGATGAAAAGATTTGTAACACTTTTTGTCAACATATAAGTTAAATTTATGTCTTGGTTTTATCCCATTTTATTCGCGACGGAAACACAAACGGCAAACCCTTCCCTTGTATTAGCGGGAGTTTTATTAAGTCTAGTAATAATTTATTTTGCCAGTAAACTAGGGGGAGAATTATGTTCAAGAATTAATTTACCCGCAGTATTAGGGGAGTTAGTGGGGGGAGTCGTTATTGGTATTTCTGCACTAAAGTTGTTAGTATTTCCCGAAGGTGGCTTAGAAGCAACAGATTCTTTGATTATTCAATTTTTACAAGCCACTGCTAATTTAAATCCGGGGGAAAGCGGTTTAGTATTTGAGAGTATGAGCGAAGTTATCTCTGTTTTATCAGAGTTAGGGGTAATTATTCTCTTATTTGAAATTGGGTTAGAGTCAGACTTAAAAGAATTAATTAAAGTTGGACCTTCGGCGGCTATCGTAGCAGTGGTGGGTGTAAGCGCACCTTTTGCCCTGGGTACGGCTGGATTAGTATATTTGTTTGGTCTTCCGGTGATTCCTTCTGTGTTTGCAGGGGCTGCCCTGACGGCTACTAGCATCGGCATTACGGCAAAGGTGTTGGCAGAGTTGGGTAAATTAAGTTCCACGGAAGGTCAAATCATTATCGGTGCGGCAGTATTAGATGATATTCTTGGGATTATTGTGTTAGCTGTGGTGGGTAGTTTGGTTAAAACAGGAGAAATTCAAGTTAACCAAATTATTATTTTAATCATCAGTGCTGGTACTTTTTTAGTCGGTACTATCTTAATTGGCAGACTTATCTCTCCTGCCCTAGTGGGATTGGTTAATCAAATGAAAACTAGGGGAGAGGTGTTAATTACAGGAATTGTTTTTGCCTTTATTTTGGCTTATGTGGCTAATATTATTCAATTAGAAGGAATTTTAGGAGCTTTTGCCGCAGGGTTGGTATTAGCGGAAACAGATAAAAGGAAGGAATTGGAAGAGCAAATTATTCCCGTTGCTGATTTATTTGTGCCAATTTTCTTTGTTTGTGTGGGAGCAAGAACAGATTTAGGGGTGTTAAATCCTGCTATTCCTAGTAATCGTGAAGGTTTGATTATTGCTTCTTTCTTAATTGTAGTTGCGATCGTTGGGAAGGTTGTGGCTGGTTTTACTATTTTTGGTAAACCTGAAATTAATAAGTTAGCCATTGGGGTAGGTATGGTACCTCGTGGAGAAGTTGGTTTAGTTTTTGCAGGAGTCGGTTCTGCTAGTGGTGCGTTATCTCCCGCCACCGAAGCCGCTATTATTGTGATGGTAATTGCTACTACTTTTGTTGCTCCTCCTCTATTAAAATTGGTATTTAAGGATGAAGTAATAGAAAAGGTTGAATCGGAAGCGAAATAGTAGTTTTTTTTTAAATGGGTGCAAATCTCGCACCCTTAGCAAATGCTGAAGACCGAACACTAAAAACCTTTTTTTAAGTTATTATCATAGGACTAGGTGTAAATATGTTATTTGATAAATTAAGTTAAAAGTAAGTTCATTATATATATATATTATTATGGCAAGTGAACAAAGTCGTTTACGCAATGAATTTTTAAATACTCAGGTTATTACCCGTAGTACGGGCAAAAAACTGGGAGTGGTAAAGGAGGTTTTAGTTGATATTGATCGCAGGGAAGTGATAGCCTTTGGTTTAAGGGATAATGCTTTGGCTCTTTCTGGTATTCCCAAATATATGTATCTTAATAGCGTATCTCAAGCTGGGGATGTGGTGTTAGTAGAAAGTGAAGATGCGATCGAAGATATTGAAATTGATCTCTATAGCCAATTAATTAACTGTGAAGTTGTTACTGAAACTGGTGAGCCTTTGGGAAAAGTCAGAGATTTTCAATTTAATTTGGAAGATGGTTTAGTTGATTCTATTATCATTGCGGCTTTGGGTTATCCTCAAATTCCTGATCAATTAATTAGTACCTATGAACTATCAGTTGATGAAATCGTTAGTAGTGGACCTAATCGCATTATCGTCTTTGAAGGGGCAGAAGAACGTATCACCCAAGTAACGGTAGGTTTCTTAGAAAGATTGGGCATTGGGCGCCCTCCTTGGGAAAAAGATGATGAGGAAATGTATTATGCGCCGACAACTCCCCCTGAAAACCAATTACCCACAGGAATTCCTTCCCGTCCGGTTGCACCGCCTATCAAACAAAGAAATCCTGTATTAGAGGAGAATTGGGATGATGATCAATGGGAAGATACATCTCCTGTAGCACCCCCTAAACGCCGTCAGGTGGAAGTTCCTTTATATGAAGAAGAATTAGAAGGAGATAACTGGGGTGCTGAATCCGTGGAAAGGGAAGCACCACCTCGTTATCAGCAGTCTAATTATGGTTCTCCTAGAGATTCTAAATATGATGATGACTTAATGGATGAGGATGTATGGGATGATGGTGATGATGATTATCGTCCTCAACGGGTTAATATTCCTCAAAAGCAAAAAATGCCTGAGTATGAGGAAGAGTATTAAGGTTATTTTTTTTAAATAACAAGAGTATCTTATGACAGGGAGTTTAGGCTCCTTGTTTATTTGTGACTAAAGAAAATAAAAAATTTTTCCTTGATTTTTTCTTTTTGATTTTGGCTAGGAAGTTTAAACCTTAACTATCAAAGAATGATCTTAACTGATGAAATATTGCTTCAATATAAAAGGTGTAGTCGCAAAGCTTTTCTTAATTTTCATGTGCCAAAAGAGGAACAACCCCCTGTAAAAGATTTTGTTTTTAAGTTAAAACAAGAAAGATCTATCTACACGGAACACGTTTTAAAACATTATGACTTATCCTATCAAATACCTCAGGCATCACGGCAAGAAACACATTTGTTAACTCAAGAAACTCTTGGATTGATGAAGCAAGGGGTTGATTGTATTTATAATGGTCAACTGTCTTATGATGTTTTGGGTGATGATGATCGAGAGGGTTTTAGTTTTATTATAAGTCCTACATTATTAATTAGGAAAAATAGGCCTTCAAATTTGGGTGAGTGGAGTTATATTAGTGTCAACATTAATTTGGGGAAAAATCCTAAGCCAGAATATAAGTTAGTGGCGATTTTTCAGGGGTTTGTTTTGGGAGAAATTCAGGGTTTAACTCCTTTTTCGGCTGATTTTATTTGCCGTAATTTTAAGTATTATCAAGTGAATTTTGAGTTATGGTTGCCTCGGTTGTTTGAAGTAATTGAGGAAATTAGATTATTATTAAAAACCAAAAAAGAACCTGAAGTTTTTATTTCTCGTCAAAAATGTTCTCTGTGTGAATGGTATGGTCAATGTCATGCGATCGCACTTCAACAAAATCATTTGTCTTTGATACCTGGAATTACCCCTAAAAAGTATCAAAAATTAATCAAAGAGGGTATTAATAACTTTGATAGTTTAACTCAATTATCCACAGAAAAGTTAAGCAAAATTTTAAAAGATGAAAGTAGTGATACTTTATATAAACAAATTCAGTCATTAAAACTAAATCAAGCCATTGTCAAAAGAGAAAATATTGCACCTATTCCTAGTTCTACCATTGAGTTATATTTTGACATAGAAGCAGAACCCGATCGCCAATTAGACTATTTATTAGGAATAATACTAATAGATTATGAAAAAAATAAACAAGAATATTATTATTTTTTAGCAGAAAATTTAGAAGAAGAAAAGAAAATATGGAAAGATTTTCTAACATTTATTAATCAATATCCCCGTAGTTATATTTACCATTTTTCTGGTTATGAAATAGAGACAATTAAAAGATTAGCCCATTTATACAAAACTCCTAGCCATGTTTTACAAACATTGCTCAAAAGGTTAGTTGATGTTCATAAAATTGTCACCCAAAACTACGTTTTACCAGTAGAAAGTTATTCTCTAAAATCTTTAGGAAAGGGGTTGAATTTTCGGTGGCGAAATCCTCACACAGGAGGAAAAAATCATGGCAAAAATAATGTAGGGGGATATCAATGTGTTGTTTGGTATGATCAATGGTTGGCAACGGGCGATCGTACTTACCTAGAATATATATTAACTTATAACGAAGATGACTGCCTTGCAACCTTTGAACTAAAAAAATGGTTAAATAAAAACTAGGAAACAAAAGAATATTAACCATCAATTACCCTACAAAGATTAACAAAACAAGTTAAAGTATAGTTGTTAAGTTTTATGAAGATTGAGGTCGGTTTATGTTAGAACTATATCAATTTGAATTATCGCAATTCTCGGAAAAAATACGTTTAATTTTAAATGATGTTTGGAAAAAGAAGATTAAACTAGACCCACTAACCTTAGCTGTTTATTATGTCTACAATTTTAATCTCTCTTACGGCCCTGGATTTATGGGTTGGTCATCAAAAATTTATCTTGACGAAAAGAGATACAAAAGAATGATAGAAAATATAAGAGATTTTGACCCGAAAAATCTAAAAGTAGAATGTGCTGATTTCCAAGATGTTATAAAAAAGTATTCTGACGATTTTCTTTATTGCGATCCGCCTTATTATATTGGTAAAGATTCGAAAATGTTCAAAGGAATTTATCCAATGAGAAATATCCCCGTTCATCATAACGGATTTCCTCACGAGGCTTTAAGAGATTTATTAAAAAATCACAAAGGGGGCTTTATTCTTTCTTATAATAATTGCCCCACAATACGAGAATACTACAAAGAATTTCAGCAATTCTTCCCTAGTTGGCAGTACACAATGGGTCAAGGAGAAACAAGGATAGGACTAAACAGAAAAAATGGTAATGGCAATCACATAAAAGAATCTCACGAAATAATCATTTATTGCCCACCAAAAATTTAATTTATCTGTTTCTTAACCTGCGCTGATGATATAAATTATGCTCTCTTGCCAGCTCTGACGGATAGGGTTCGTGGTTTTCTTGAAAATTCCAATCG
>PXEJ01000410.1 GCA_003566215.1 Cyanobacteria bacterium T3Sed10_376R1m
ATTCCATATTCTGTTGATTTTGTCAATATTCGTCCTTCTTTACATTTTTTTACATAGTTTGGTTTTCTTTCGCCTACCTACTTATCATCTATTTTTATGAACTATTGATCATAGGAACAGTTATAACAGACAATAGAATCACTAAAAAAATTAGTTTTCCACAGAAAAATATGATTAAATCAAAATTCAGATTAAATTTGAATATCTTAGTTCTAACTTTAACTCTTGTTTTAAGTGCGATCGCACTTCCAGCCTTCGCTCATCACCCCATGGATGGAAAAATCCCTAGTAACTTGTTTGAAGGATTTATCTCAGGATTAGCCCACCCAGTCATCGGCTTAGACCACTTAGCCTTTATCATAGCAACAGGATGCTTTGCTACCCTATCATCCCTCGGATTAATCATCCCCACAGGATTTGTAATTGCCTCACTAATTGGTACAGCCATTCATCTAATGAGCTTTGACTTACCCTACCCCGAAGCCATTATCGCCCTTACCGTCTTAGTTAGTGGAACAATGTTAGCCCAGGGGAAATTCCCCCCAGCATTTTGGATAATCCCCCTTGCCATCATTGGCGGAATATTTCATGGCTTTGCCTATGCAGAAGCAATTATCGGTGCTCAAACTACACCTCTCGTCTCCTACCTCATTGGTTTTTCCCTCATTCAATGGTTAATTGCCTTCGGTTGTTACAAAATATTGACCATGACCAAAAATAACTCAGAAAATAGCCTCCAATCAAACCCTCAGGGCTTACGTTTTGTTGGCTTTACCCTTTTCGGAATAGGTCTCACCTTCTTAACTTCCATGATTGCTTAAACTTTTTGATAGGGTACTACAGGCCCTATCAATCTTTTTTTGTCCATATAATTGCTATATATTCTCAAATAAGTTAATGTAAATTATATATAAATAATAAGAAATAGCAATAACTATTGTAATTTCTTAATAAGTAATTAGGCATAGAAAAAAATCATGGCAAAAATAGGATTGTTTTATGGCACTCAAACAGGTAATACAGAAACCATCGCAGAATCAATTCAATCAGCCTTTGGTGGTGATAGTATCGTTGATTTATACGATATTGCTGATAGCGAACTTAGTGATTTTGAAAGTTATGATTATTTAATCATCGGATGTCCCACATGGAATATTGGTGAATTGCAGAGTGACTGGGAAGGATTGTACGAAGACTTAGATGAAGTCAATTTCCAAGGAAAAAAAGTAGCTTATTTCGGAGTTGGAGACCAAATTGGTTACGGTGACAATTTTCAAGATGCTATGGGCATTTTAGAAGAAAAAATATCTGCTAACGGTGGACAAACAGTAGGTTACTGGTCAGGGGAAGACTATGACTTCAATGAGTCTAAAGCTTTTAAAAACGGGAAGTTTGTCGGTTTAGCAATCGATGAAGATAATCAATCTGATCTAACCAATTCCCGTATCACATCTTGGGTAGCTCAAGTTAAAAGTGAATTTGGAATTTAATAAAACTTAATATTATTTAATTGCAATATATTATCATTTGAGTTAAATTATCAATAGACTTATTAATAATTATTATTAATAAGTTATTTTTCATAATTGATAAATTATTTATGCAAACTTACGACAACCCAAACGTAAAATATGATTGGTGGGCAGGAAATGCCCGATTTGCAAACTTGAGTGGTTCATTTATCGCCGCCCATGTAGGACAAGCCGCCCTTACTGCCTTTTGGGCTGGGGCTTTCACCTTGTTTGAAATTACCCGATTTGACCCTAGCCTACCTATGGGAGAACAGGGATTAATTTTATTACCTCATTTAGCCACATTAGGCTGGGGATTAGGTGAAGGTGGTACAGTAGTAGATACTTATCCCTACTTTGTCATTGGTTCAATTCATCTCATTTCTTCTGCTTTCTTAGGTGCAGGAGCTTTATTCCACACTTTAAAAGCACCAGAAGACTTAAAACAAGCACAAGGACAAGCCCGTAAATTTCATTTTGACTGGGATGATCCTGCTAAACTGGGATTAATTTTAGGTCATCATTTGTTATTTTTGGGTTTTGGTGCTTTACTTTTGGCTGGTAAAGCAATGTATTGGGGAGGATTATATGATTCGACTACCCAAACTGTCAGGCTAGTGACTAATCCTACCTTAGATATTCTAACGATCTACGGCTATCAAACTCATTTTGCTAGTATTAGTAGTTTAGAAGACTTAGTGGGTGGTCATATTTATGTAGGAATTCTGCTTATTGCTGGTGGAATTTGGCATATCGTTGTACCGCCTCTTAAGTGGGCAAGAAAGGTTTTGGTTTTCTCGGGGGAGGCGATTCTTTCCTATTCTTTGGGGGGAATTGCTCTAGCTGGATTTGTTGCTGCTTATTTCTGTGCGGTGAACACTTTAGCTTATCCTGTGGAGTTTTATGGACCAGTGTTAGAAGTGAAGTTGGGCATCGTGCCTTATTTCTCTGATACGATTCAAATGCCTTATGGTCAAAATACTTCTCGTGCATGGTTGGCAAATGCTCATTTTTTCCTTGCCTTCTTTTTCTTACAAGGACATTTATGGCACGCCATCAGAGCATTGGGATTTGATTTTCGTCGTGTAGAAAAAGCCTTTGAATCTTTGGAGGCATAAAGAAATGGTGATCAGAGGGCTACTACATTAGACAAATACTTAAACCTCTGTTCACCGCTCCTTCTTGGACAAATTGGGAAATTGTCCATAGCTTATTAATGATTCTCTTTTAATTTTAACAGTTTTATTTCCGGTAGGGTCATCATATATCATGCCCCTACTCATTTTTGTGTGGTTCTAAACTGTGGCTATAAAAATATAACTGGCTATAAAACTGCATTTCTATCTAATGTTAAAAGATTTCTCAATTGATCTGTGTCCAATTCTGTTAACCAATCTTCTCCGTTATTAATAGTTTGTTCGGCTAGTTGTTTTTTGCTTTCTAAAATGTCGTTAATTTTTTCTTCTAAAGTGCCACTACAAACAAATTTATGTACTTGAACATTTTGAGTTTGTCCGATGCGAAAAGCCCTATCAGTGGCTTGGTTTTCTACCGCAGGATTCCACCAACGATCATAGTGAAAAACATGATTTGCTTTGGTTAAATTTAATCCGGTACCTCCTGCTTTTAAAGATAAAATAAAGATAGGAGGACCTTGGGGATCATTTTGAAAGCGATCTACCATTTCCTGACGTTTTTCTATTTTTGTACTACCTGATAAAAACATCACTTCTACCCCTAATTTTTTTTGTAAATAGGGTTCTAATAAATTTCCCCATTCTGTAAATTGTGTAAAAATTAAAGTGCGATCGCCCTCTGCCACAACCTCCTCAAGCATTTCTTCTAACCGTAATAACTTACCCGATCTTTGTTCAAAATCTAGTTGTTTCTCCTTCAAAAAATGAGCAGGATGATTACAAACTTGTTTTAATTTCATCAGTAAAGTTAATACCAAACCATGTCTTTGAATACCCTTACTATCATTAATTTTAACCAAAGAATCATCCACCAAATTTTGATATAATTGACCCTGTTCAGAAGACAAACCACAATACACATTCATTTCCTGTTTTTCTGGTAAATCCTGAATAATCTTCTTATCAGTTTTCAACCTTCTCAAGATAAAAGGTTGTACCAAAGAACGTAAAGTTTTCAAAGAATCTTGATCCCCATATTTCTCAATCGGTAAAGTAAAACGCCGTTGGAAAAATTGTTGAGTACCAAGATAACCCGGATTTAAAAACTCCAAAATTGACCATAATTCTGACAAACGATTTTCTACAGGAGTACCAGTCAAAGCGACTCGAAAATCAGTATTTAATTGACGAATAGCCTGAGTTTGTTTAGCTTGAGGATTTTTAATATTTTGAGCCTCATCTAAAATTACTCCCTGCCAATCAACATTATTTAAACTGTCCAAATCTCGAAAAACAAGAGCATAGCTAGTGATTATAATATTCCGTTTATTTACCTCCTTCAAAAAAGTTTTACCCTTGCCTCTATTGTCTCCATGATGAATAAGAGAATTTAAACTAGGTGCAAACTTTTGAATTTCTCTATCCCAGTTATTCATCACTGAAGTGGGACAAATAATCAAACAAGGTTTAGTCAATAATTTATCTTGCTTTAGTCGTAACAAAAAAGCAATTAATTGGATAGTTTTACCTAACCCCATATCATCGGCTAAACAAGCTCCTAAATTCCATTTTTCCAGAAAATAAAGCCAACTAAATCCAGCTTTTTGATAATCCCGTAAATCCCCTTTAAAATCTTTTGGAGTTGGTAAAATTTTAATTTTTTGATAATCATTAATACTATTAATTAATTCTGCCAATGCACCACTACTTTCAAAAGAAATTACAGGCAATTTAGCAATAGTTTCACCATTTCCACTACTTAAACGTAAAGCATCCTCTACGGTCAAATTAACATTGTTACTTGCTTGATCTAAAATATCCTGAGCCGCCCTAACATCTGCCGGCTGTAAAGCTAACCATTCTCCATCTACTTCTACAATAGGGGATTTTTGTGCTAGTAAATTTTGAAACTCTTTATTAGTTAAAATTTTATCTCCAACGGCAACTTTAAGATTATAATTCAAAAGACTGTTTAGGTTTAATCGTTCACCTTTTTTCAAACTAACCTTAGCCTCAATTTTAACCCCCAATCGTTTTTCTCCCGTTCCTTCGGTTAATCCCTTGGGCAAGATGATACCTAGTCCATTATCTTGTAATTGCCAGACTGTACTACGAATAAATTGATAAGCATCGATCGCATTTAACTGACAATAATTAGGCATAGAATCATCTAAACTATCAGCAATTAAAGAATAAATTTTTCCAGCTAATCCTAAACCTTTTAAAAGAATTTCTTGGGGATTTTCGATAACTCTTTCTTCTATTTGTAACTCTGGGTGAGAATGTTGCCAAATTTGTTCTGAAGGGACTAAAAAATTTGGATTATCAATAGCTTGTAAATAATAATCTAAACGCCAATTATTGTAATTGTCTTCCGAGGAACCAGGGGGAGTCAATTTAAAACAAATACGGTATTGTTTTTTTGATAATTGAAAATCAGAAGTAATTAAATTGTCTTGAATAGGCAAAGTCCAATGATCAAAAGCCATTTTAAGACGTTTACTATCCGCCGATGGTAATTCACAATAATTAATATCAGTTTTTACCAAAGAATTTAGCCAAGGCTCTACAGTCAAATCATTACCAGAAACCGTTAGGGGATCTAATAATTTTCTGACTTGTAAATCAACAATATTTGTCAAAAAATCTAAAATTAATTCCTGTGGATTAATGGGAGGAGATTCCTCAGAATCAACATAACAACGACACAAAGAAGGCATTTTCTGGACAAAATTAGTTAACCTAATTTGATCAATATTACTATCTAATAAAGGTTGCCAAAAACTTTTATTGTACTCGTCAATGCTAGGCAAGAATTTTTGGCGACAAATTAAGTCTAAACTCCAGCGATAAACATGACTCCAAAATCTTAAATCAGAACCAATATAGTCTTCTTTATTTAAAGGCAGGTTTTGTAATAATTCAATGGCATTGTCTATCTTTAACTTAATTCCTTCTACTTTCCATGGATACAAAATAACAGTACTAAGTTTATTTTCAATGGCCATAAACTGTTCATAAAGCAAAGGAACAACAGTTTTAGAACGGGGTTTTTTTTGAACAGGAAATAATACTAATTCTTTGTGCTTTTTTTTATTAAAATCTTGATTTTCAATATAATTAGTCATTAAATTATATTTTTGTAATAAAGATATTAAAGTATTAGCAGACTGATTTTGAAAAGGATAATTATAAATATCTCTAGTTTGTAAATCATACTTTTCTGTCCCTAACTGTTTCCATTCTTCACTCCAAATAAATAAATATTTAGAATGATTTTTGACAACAAAACTACCACGCAAAATTGACATATTATTTTAGTAATATAAAATAGATATATTAATCTTGATTATCTTTTAAAGATGAAAAAATCAAGAGTTAATTAAGTTGAAAATTTAAAAAACTATTTTTGAAAAATAGGTTATAACAAATGTAGTTACTTTATAGGACTTATCAAAATTTAATCATTGAGTGTCATGATATTAATGAATGGTTAAATTATCAATGATTTTTACCCAAAGTAATATATGGTGTCATTACCTTTGAATAGACCATGATTTTTTTCCCTAAATTGTATTAACATCAATTTCTGGTGAATGCTTACACTATTTAATCTAATACTGAAGGTAAGAAATTTTCGCCATAAATTCTAATCTTATCACCATAAAGCACTAATCTCAAAATCTCTTTTCGAATTACCATCTAAAAAAATAAAAAAGGAGCGTAATATGTTACGCTCCCATGGGTTCAAGTTTTGAATAATTTTTTAAATCCAGAAACTTATTGTTTTATTTTGATGTTACCAAATACTTTCAAAAGGCGATCGCCCCAATACTTAACATCATAAGTAGAAACAGTTTCATACATCGCACTCATCCGCTCCCGTTGCTCATCTTCTGGCATAGCCAAAGCCTTATCAATGGCAGAATCCATTCGAGTCACAGAATAAGGATTAGTCAAAACAGCTTGGGGTAACTCAACCGCCGCCCCAACAAACTCAGACAGAATTAAAACTCCATTTTCTCCTTTGTGAGCCGAGACATACTCCTTAGCCACCAAATTCAAACCATCCCTTAAAGGAGTCGTCCAACAAATATCTGCCGCCCGATAATAGGCAATTAAATCAGAGAAAGGAAGAGGTTGAGTAAATAACATAATAGGAGTCCAATCCAAACGAGCAAAACGCCCGTTAATTTGCCCCACTAACTGCTCAATTTTATTTTGAGTCGTTTTATAAACCCTCATACCAGCGGCGGCCGACACACAACTGACAATAAAGTTTACCTTACCGTGTAACTCAGGACGACGTTCTAATAAACGCCCAA